>PMKA01000108.1 GCA_003157575.1 Opitutia bacterium | reverse complement strand
AGCGCCAGCGCGGACAGGCAGTCGTAGCCCGACATCGTGAAGTCCGACAGGATAAGATCGATCTTGCCCCGGTCCAGAGCGGCGGCGAATTCCTCCTCGCCCGCCGCATAAACGAATTCACAAGCGATCTCCCCGTCAGCCAGCAGCGCCTGGCGCACAAGCTCGCGGTCGGAGGTGCTGTCCTCCAAATGAAGGATGCGCAACGGCGTTGTCATCGCGATCGGCGGTTCCTTTGAAAGACATACAATGCACACACGGGCAATGATCCGCCGACGTGGCGGAAGAATTAACCCAGTAGAATAAACACGAATTGCCTCTGAATTTGTATTAGGTGAAACCCTACCGACGGCCGGGAGCCGGTCCGCGATTCCTCCCGGCCGCAGGCCGGGCGGCTTGTCGAACCCTGCCTCCTCCAGGCTGTTCTTCGCCCGGATCGGTCAGACCATCGGGCGATCGACACCATCCGGCGTCGCACCTTCGGCCCGGCGCTTCTTCCGCTCCCAGAACCAGGCGAGCCAGATGCAGATCTCGTAAAGAAGACAGAGCGGGACCGCCATGGCCACCTGGGTGAGGACCTCCGGCGTCGTGAGCACCGCACCGAGGATGAACGAGGCGACGATGACATGCCGGCGGAAATGCGCCAGCTGCCGGTAGTGCAGGATGCCGAGCTTCACGAGAGTCAGGATCACGAGCGGGAACTGGAAGCCTAGCCCCATCCCGAGAAGGAACTTGCAGGTGAAGCCGATGTATTCCTCGGCCCTCCACTCGTAGGCGTCGAATCCGAGCAGCGTCGAGTATTCGACCGACGCGCGCAATGCGAGTGGCAACAGGACAAAATAGGTCAGCAGCACACCGGCCATGAACAGAAACACCCCCCATCCAAGCCATGTGAACAGGAACCTCCGCTCGCGGACGCGCAATGCGGGCAGGATGAACTGGCCGAGGAAGTACAGCCAGAACGGCGCCGAGATCACGAGGCTGCCATAGAGGGCGATATGAAACGCCACCATAAACCCTTCCGCCGGATTTAGGTTGCGCAATTTGATCCTCGTCGCCCCGGGGTCTCCCTGCGGATCGATCTTGAGCGTCGGCACCTGTTCGTCGCCGATCCTGGCCATGCCCACCTTGAACAGGACGTTCGGCGGGGCGCCGGGAGGGAGCCCTGCAAAATCCCCGGGCGCGACCTCGTAGGGGCCGAGCCTGAGCGAACCGATTACAAACGTCACCGTCGGCTTCGCCTTTTCGAGCATGTTCATCCGGCGGATGGGGTATTCCAGGATCTCCGCGAGCTTCGCGTCAAAAAACAGGCAGAGGGCCAGCGCGACGATGATGACGGCAACGCACTTCAGCAGCGCCTTGCGCAAATCCTCAAGGTGCTCGAGGAACGGCTTGCGGGGGCCGCCCTCCTCTTCTTCCGGTGCCACGACGTCCACGTCTTCAGCCATGGGAGGAGTGGATGCGGCGCGACGCGGCGCGACCGGCGAGATTTTGGCTGTGTCTCATGGGGCCGGCGCGCATATTCGCCGCCGCGGCGGGGCGCCGCAACCAAAACCGCGCCGCCTCAAGGCAAGCCCTGCAAAAGGTCAACCTGTTCCGGCCGCCGCGAGTCGACATCCGGCCTGGACGGGCCCAGATAGGCCGCTTCATGCCCGCCCAACGTCAACCAGCTCCGCGCCGGCGGAAGCCGGTCGACAAAATAGATCCGCCGTTCGGCCACGGTTCCGTCGCGGCTGTCGAACAGGATGAATCCCACGCCCGCCTCCGTCGGAACACGGACTGCAATCAACGGCTTCACCGTGGCGCGCCGGTAGGACAGCAGCTCCCGCTCCCCTTCCACGAGCGCGGACGCGACCTCGTCGGGCGTCGCGACCAGAATCTTCCCGACGGCGGCCGTGGGCACCGTGACCGGTCTCGGGATATCCCAGGCGATCCGCAGCCGGCGCGGATCCCCGAACGACCAGTCCGCATCCGGCCGCGGGGAGTCTCCAGCACCCGATCCATCCTGGATGCCTTGGCGCCAGTTGTGCGTCCTCACGCGTCTCACCCCCGTCGCGGCGGCGCTGCAAAAGAGGAGCACCATGATGAGCCAGCATGCGCCCGACGTCATCCAGAGCGCGGGGAACCGCCCGGGAGGCGACAAAAGCCGGGGGGCTTCCTTGAGCGGGATCTCGGAGATTCTCCAGTTCAGTTCGGCAAGATGAAGCGAGATCTTCTCCGCAGTCACACCGCCGGCGGCCGGCATGGCCGCCGCAACCTCCTTTCGGCAGCGGCCGATCCCGTCATTCCCGATCCAGGGCCGGGCATCCGGAGCATAGACGCCCATGACACGCCCCAATCCGCCCCAATGAACGAGCCGCAGGACAAACGGGACGACAACAAACAGCACCATCCAGCCCCGCGCCTCAAGGTGAAGGCCGGTGAGCCACACGAAACCCGCAAGGCACAGCCAGCTGCCCGCCAGCGCAATCAGGGAGCCGAACACCAGCGGATTGCTCTCGAGGACCTTCCGCAGACGCATCCAGAACAATGCGGCGACGGCCCGCTGGCTTTCCAGTTTTAGGCTGTTGTAGAGCTCGATGTCCAGGGTCTCCTGAGTGACAAATCCGAAGCGCTCGGGGCAATGCTCGGCGTAGGCGAGCAGGATCTGCGCATTCTGCTCCTTCGACGCCGCAGCCATCAGCGCCTTTGCGGCCGGATCACGCGTGCAGGCGAAGGTTGCGCGCAGGCGGCGCGCCGCCTCGGCAAGGGCGTGCGGCGAATCGAGCGACAAGGCCAGCAGCAGGGAAGACGCGACCGGATCGCCCGCCGTAACCCATCCGTGCTTCACCCCTTCAGCCAGCACCGCCGCGTGTCTGCCGGCCACCTCCGTCAACGCAGTCGCCGTCTCCGCATCGATCTGCTGGAGTTCGTGCAAATACGGCGCAGCAAGCAGCGCTCGGCCCAGCGCAGGGCCGTCGCCTCCCTCGCGCACGAAGGCAAACAGCTCGTGGCGGGTCACCCGCCGGCCCCTGACATGCAGGCGCATCTTCGGCCCGGTAAATGCGGACCACACGATCCCCGCGAGCACGCTCCGCTTGGCGCTATCCGGCAAACCGCGCCATTCCGGAATCTCCCCCAGGTTCAAGAGGCCTTTCAGCCGCGAATACAGGTCGAAATTGCCCGCATCCGCGGCGAGAAAGTGGACGAAACTCGCGGGGTCGTCGGTGTCGAAAAGATTGGACTCCCCCTCCTTCCAATTCGCCTCCTGCGCAAAGAGCTCCGCGATCTCGGGCACCGTGTAGACGCCGTCGGGCCGGATGAAGAACCGCTCGTCGCGAGGATTGTCATAACGGTCCTTCGCCGGCCGGTGGTCCAGCCAGAGCTGCACCTCGCGATATCCCCACCGGCCCGCGCGGGAACTGGCCAGCAGCCCGCGAAGCAGGCTCATCTGGGAATCGTACATCGCAGGCATCAACTCGACCGCGCCGCCCCGCACCCGATAGTCCCCGGTCTCGTTCAGGAGGATCTCGGCCTCGGCCCGGAGACCGGGTTCGTTCTTCAGGACATCCCGCTGGAGCAGGTCGCCAAAGATGTGGTGCCCAAGCACAAACTCCTGCATGACGCGGCCCATCGACCACCAGTCCCAGGAGCAAAGCGCCCTGCCGGGCGGCTGCATCTCGAGTCCCATGGCCTCCGGCGGTGCGTAGAGCGGATCGACCGCAACGGCAAAGGGCTGCGGCTGCTCGAACAACGTCGCGAGCTCCAGACCTCCGAGCTGCACCAGCAATTCACCTTCGGTCGAAGCCAGATGGAGCGTGTCAGGACGGAGGTTGAGATGGACCACGCCGCACGCGTGCAGCGCCTCGACGATGGATGCCAGCTGCCGGGCCAGCGCCATGAAATCCGGAAGGGCGGGCTCCCTCTGCGCAACCCAGTCGCGGAGGGTCAGCGGAGGCGGAAGCCGGGAGACCTCATAACGCAGGCCGTCGTCTTCCTGCGCCTCGGCGAGATCGGCCATCCACGGCTGGTGCAAGTCTTTGAGCAACGCCCATGTGGCACGCCGCGCCTCCGTCTCCGGGCCGATCTTCGTCACCCGGACCACCACCCCGACATGTTCATCCGTGTCTATCCCGTGAAAACACCGGCCCGGGCCGCCGGGAATCTGGTCCGCCAGCCTGTAATGGCGCCACCGCTGGCCGGATCTGGGCAGGGAATCCCCATCCATCGGAGCCGCCACGGCTTCCAATGGCGCCAGATCGGCAGCTGGCGAATCGCTGCCAACGCGATCCGCCGCCCCGTCGCGCAGATCGGTCGGTGGGTCCATGAGCATGCTCGGCGAGCCAATCCAATAACGGCTCGCGGGGCGGAGGGATTAGCCGTGTCTATGCAAATTGTCGAACCGGCCGCCGCCTTCGCCGGAAACCACATTGTCTGCCTGGTTTGTAGGAGCTTGCTCGCAAGCGATGCCATCCCAAATCGCCTGTAAACAGGCTCCTACATTGTCTGCCTGGTTGTAGGAGCTTGCTCGCAAGCGACCGCCTAGCGGCGCAGCCGGCCGGACGCCTCTTCGGCGAGAAAACTCGCGTACGTCTCCCTGATCCCTTGTTCCAGGCCGGTCTTTGCAATCCACCCCAGGCGGGCTAGCTTCGTCACGTCCAGCAACTTGCGGGGGGTGCCGTCGGGCTTCGAAGGGTCCCATTTTATCTGTCCGCGGAAGCCGACCGTGGCCGCCACCAGCTCCGTCAATTCCCTGATGGTCACTTCCGAGCCCGTGCCGACGTTGATCCAGTCGGGCGGGTCTTCCAGGCGCAGGAGAAACGCACACGCGTCGGCGAGATCGTCGACGTGCAGGAACTCCCGCCTCGGCGCGCCGGTCCCCCAGGCCGTCACCTCGCTGCGCCCGGCCCGCGCGGCCTCGTGAAAACGGCGGATGAGCGCCGGCAGCACGTGGGAGTTCTCGGGATGGTAATTGTCGCCCGGTCCGTAAAGGTTCGTGGGCATCGCCGAATGAAACAGCACGCCGTGCTGCCGCCGGTAATACTGGCAGAGCTTCAGGCCCGCGATCTTCGCGATGGCATACGCCTCGTTGGTCGGCTCGAGCGCACCGGTGAGCAGGCAGTCCTCGGTCATCGGCTGCGGGGCCAGCTTGGGATAGATGCACGAGCTTCCCAGAAACAGCACCCGCTTCACGCCCGCGCGGAACGCGGCGTGCAGGGTGTTCGCAGCGATGGCGAGGTTGTCGTAGAGGAAGTCGACGGGACGTGTATTGTTGGCGTGAATACCCCCGACCCGCGCCGCGGCGATGACCGCGAGGTCGGGCTTCTCAGCGGCGAAAAAGGCCTCGACTGCGGCCTGTCCGGTCAGGTCGAGCTCCTGCGAGGAGCGAAGCAGGAGCGTGACGCCGGGCTCGGAACGGAACCGCCGCACGAGCGCGGACCCGACCATGCCCCGATGGCCTGCAATGTAGAGCTTCACGGGAGGGGAAGCTTCTCTATCTGCGCCTCGCGCGCGGCGAGCTTCAGGTCGGCCTCGACCATGATCCTGACGAGGTCCTTGAAACGCACCTTCGGCTCCCAGCCCAGCACGCGCTTCGCCTTGGCCGGATCGCCGATGAGGAGGTCGACCTCGGAGGGACGCTCGTACCGCGCGTCAAACTGGACGTATTGCTCCCAGTCGAGCCCGAGGAGGCCGAACGCCTCGACGCAGAATTCCCTGACGCTGTGCGTCTCGCCCGTGGCGACCACATAGTCGCCCGGCTCGTCCTGTTGCAGCATCAGCCACATCATCTCGACATACTCCTTTGCGAAGCCCCAGTCGCGCTTGGCGTCGAGGTTGCCCATGTAGAGCGATTTCTGCAGGCCGAGTTTGATGCGGGCCGCGGCCCGGGTGATCTTGCGGGTCACAAACGTTTCGCCCCGGCGGGGGGATTCATGGTTGAAAAGGATCCCGTTGCTCGCATGCAGATGGTAGCTCTCGCGGTAGTTGACGGTCAGCCAGTACGCAAAGACCTTCGCGCACCCGTACGGAGAGCGGGGCCAGAACGGCGTCCGCTCGGTCTGGGGCACCTCCTGCACCTTTCCAAACATCTCCGAGGATGACGCCTGATAGAACCGGACATTCTCGATCAGACCGGCTTCCCGAACCGACTCCAGTATCCGGAGCGTCCCGAGGCCGTCGACGTCGCCCGTGTACTCCGGAACGTCGAACGACACGCGCACATGCGACTGCGCGCCAAGGTTGTAGATTTCGTCGGGCTTGAGCTCGTAGAGGAGCTTCACCATCTGCACCGCGTCCGTCAGGTCGCCGTAATGCAGGAAGAAACGCACGCCGTTCACATGGGGATCCGCGTAAAGGTGATCGATGCGGCTCGTGTTGAAGGTGGACGCCCTGCGGATGACGCCGTGGACCTCGTAACCCTTGGCCAGAAGCAGCTCGGCCAGATAGGACCCGTCCTGGCCGGTGATGCCGGTGATGAGTGCGCGTTTCATGCGGTGTGGTTCGTGACGGTAGCGAACCCGAAGATGCTGGCAAGCAAAGCCCGCGGGCTTTCCCGCGCTTGCCTGCGCCGTTCATTCCCGTAGCCTGGCACCCTGTCGGAACGCAAGTCCGGCAGCCTCCTGAAAAACCAATGCGCATCGTCCTGATCGCCGCACAATCGCTCGACGGCTTCATCGCAAAACACGCCGAACCCGGCACTGCGTTCACCTCCCCCGAGGACAAGGCCCATTTCCGCACGGCGCTTGCGGACTTCGACGCGGGCGTGATGGGAGGGAAGACCTACCGCGTCTCCCGCGAGGCCATCCGCACGCGAACCGCGGGGCGGGGTCTGCGCGTCGTGATGACGCGTTCGCCCGGGTCTTTTGCAGCCGAGGCCGTCCCGGGAACCCTGGAGTTCACCTGCGCAACCCCCGCGGCGCTCGCGGAGGACCTGCGGACCCGCGGCTTCGGCAGCTGCGCCATCCTCGGCGGCTCGCAAATCTACAGCCTTTTTCTCGCGGGCGGACGGGTCGACGAAGTCTGGCTGACGATCGAGCCGCTTCTTTTCGGAGGAGGCACGCCGCTGCTGGCGCACCCCGCCGACGTCAGACTGGACCTGTATTCCACGGCGGGGCTCGGAGCCGGTACGATTCTGGCGAAATACCACGTTCTCCGATGAGTCCTCCATCCAACCAGGCGCAGACTCCGGCGCAGCGCGACGCCGTCCGCCCTTTGACAACCGTCGCGCTTCCGAATCTGGAAATCACCCTGCAGGCCGCCGACATCCTTCGAAATCTGGGCGTCCCGCCCGATACGGCGCCTCCTCCCGACCTCGTTCGCCAGATCGGGAAGCTCCTTCGCGAGGCGAAGGGCCATCTCCGGCCGGCCGGCGCCTATTCGATCTACCTGCCGGGCGCCTGGACGGCCCGTTCGTTTGAGATCGGCGGCTGCACGATCGCCGGGAATGTCCGCGACGTCTTCAAGGGCGCCGACCGCATCGCGGTGTTCGTCGCCACCGCCGGGGACGAGATCGAGCGGCAGGTGAAAATGCGCCGGGATGCGGGGGACGCATCCGCCGGACGGATACTGGACGCCATCGGCTCCTGGGCGGCCGAACGGGCGGCCGAGGCCCTGGTGACGCAAATGGGAGCGCATCTCGGCCCCGGGGAGTCGTTCACGGCCCGCTACAGTCCCGGGTTCTGCGGGATGGAGCTTTCGGAGCAACGCACCCTTTTCCGCCTTGTGCCCGCCGGGGCCGTCGGGATCACGCTGCTGCCCTCGCTCTTCATGCAGCCGCTCAAGTCCATCTCGGGATTCATCGGGCTCGGGCCGCGGTCGGCCGTGGGGGTTCACCTCTCTCCTTGCGAACTGTGCCCTTTGACCGGCTGCCACATGCGGCGCTAACGTGCAGCCCCAAGACCCTTTGCGACAGATTACCCTGTCGTATGAATCATGAATAGGACGTCGCCGACCGGACGCTTGCCATGATCCAATCGTTCTACAGGAGGCAACGGAGGCAACCGAGAGCGGTCCGGCGATTGGTATCCGCGAAATCCGCGTAATCTGCGGTCAAATAGATCGGGATGTGACGAACCGGCGCATGGTGCGGTGATCCGACGGGAGGTGATCCGACGGGGTCAGGGTGATCCGACGGGGTCATGTATGAATTCTCGACAGAATCGTACGGAGATTTCGCGTAGGCCGCCTCGCAAACGGAGACGGCGCACCTATTGGGCGCCGCATCCCAGGATGCTCCTGCATGGTCGCTGGGCAAGCCCGGGATTTGATGCCGAGGCCATTCCGCAATCCCCCGGACTCTGCGCTCTGGGGAACCCTCCTGATTCATCCTTGTGCGGTTTTGTCGAGAATTCACACATGACCCCCTCAGATTGCTCCCGGGATTTGATGCCGAGGCCATGCCGCAATCCCCCGGACTCTGCGC
>PMKA01000162.1 GCA_003157575.1 Opitutia bacterium | reverse complement strand
ACCGAGACGTCGCGGAATTGCAGCGTGCCCTCCAGCGGATATTTCGAGCGATCGCTCAGGAAAAGCTGCACCTGGCTCACGTTCGTCGCATCGCGGGTGAGCCGGCCATCCTTCAGCCGGTTCTGCAGCTGCAATAGTTCGTTGGTGGATTGGGGCACATCCACGTAGATGGGATCCAACTGCTGGATGGTCGCCAGGGCCAGGGGCTGATAAGCGGTGACAATTGCGCCGCCCGTCACCGTGGACGTGCCGATCCGGCCCGAGATCGGNNGCCTCGACCTGCTTCAGCGCCGCATCCGCGTCGTCAAAGTCCTGCTGGCTGACAGCCTTGTCGGCGAGCGCGTCCTTGAAGCGCCCCGCCCTCAGCTTGATTGCGGGCAGACTGGCCTCCGAGCGGCCCAGGGCGGCCTTCGCGGCGTCGAACGCCGCCTGAAACGGGGCCGGGTCTATTTGATAGAGTTCCTGTCCGGCCTGAACATCGGAGCCTTCGGTGAACAGGCGTCTCTGGATGAGGCCGTTTACCTGTGGCCTGATCTCCGCGATCAGATAGGGGGAGGTGCGCCCGGGAAGCTCGGTCGTCAACAAGACCGGCTGCCGGGCAACCGTAACCGTCGCCACCTCCGGCAAAGGAGCACCGGAGGCACTGGATTGACGATTGCAGGCTGTCAGTGAGAGCCCGCAAATGAGCGCAGCCGAGATTGCGCTCCATTTAACCAAGGGAAGATGAGCCATATTATTGAATCGCATGGTGTCTATTTCTGATGAACAGAAGCGGTTTCCATTCAACCAGGGCATATTTGGGTGGCGTGTGATGCGAGCTGGTCGCAGAGAGTGTGAAGGACGCGGGGCGCCTGGTGTTCGAGCGGACGCGCGATGTCGCAAAGCAGATGGAGGATGACCGTTGCGGCCTTCTCGGCGGTCCTGCTGCCGGAGGTCTGAAGCGAGACCAGACGCGTGCGGCGGTCCTGAACGCCGTGCTCGCGCACCACAAGCCCGCGCTCCTGCAAATCGTCGAGGGCTGCGGTGACGGAGGCGCAGCTCGCGCCCGCCGAGTCGGCAAGCCCCGTCGGCGTGCTTGGCGACGGAGCGACGGCCAGCAGGGTGATCAGCATGCTGAACTGCAATTCGGTGAGGCCGAGCGAGCGGAGCCTGCGCTGCACCAGCCTCCGGGCGTCACTCGAAACGGCAAATAGGTCAAGGAGCGCAAGACAGCGCGGCCCGTCAAATTCGTCGCGCTGCCGGGCCATGGACACCAGGGTGGAGAACACAACAGAATCTCGATTGATCATGGCTGGATCGGGAGGCACAGGAAGGCCGCCGGTCTTTCGCGAGAACAATGGTGGATCAACGTCGGCCCGGGCATGGGCTGAGGATATCCGGGGGGGCGAAAGACCAGAAATACTTCCTTCATCTCTCCGTCATGCCCGCCAGGCATCACGCTGAAGCGCGCCTCACCGGACGGACCGGGCAAGGAGCTCTTCGAAATCCGCCGCCGCCCGCGCATCGCCGCCCTTCCGCGCCGCCGCAGCCGCGCGCTCCAGCAGCTGCCTCACCGGCGATCCCGGGCAGGACTCGACAAGGACATGGATGCAGCATCCCGCCCTTGCGAACCGGCCCGCGTCGATCGCGCCCTGCGCAAGCGTTGCGAGGTCGCCGCCCCTGGCGGGCTTGAGCTCGACGGCGCGCCCCAGACTGGCCTTCGCCTCGGAATCCCGCGCCATGGCCAGAAGGCAGAGTCCCAGGCTCCAATGCGCCTCGGCGAACCGGGGATCCAGCCGAACCGCCTCGCGATACTCCGCCACCGCCTCGTCCCGGCTTCCGCCCGCCTCCAGCACGGAGCCGAGATCGCAACGGAGTCCGGGCGCCCCGGGCGCCGCGGCGACTCCGCGCCGGAGAACGGCGATTGAAGCCGGACCCTGCCCCTGCAGACTCCTGACGCGCGAAAGCGTCGAATAGAGGGCGGCCGTCGCGGGCGCCGCAGCCAGACCGGACTCGAGCGTCGCGGCCGCCGCGTCGAGCCTGCCGAGCTGCAGATCGATCTGGCCGATCGCATCGTAGAGCCGGCCGTCATCCGGCGACTTGCGGACCGCCCGGGTGTAAAATGCCAGGGAGGCATCGAGCCGCCGGGCCTGCAGAGGCGTCCCGTCGATCTTGTTGAAATGATACGGATCGAAACCCCACGTGTACACGCCGTCCATCCAGGGATCTTCCGGATCCCGCCACTCGCCGGTGGCGCCGCTCAGCCGCCGCTGCTCTTCGGCCCGGGTCGCGTCACCCATTTCGCCATAGATCTGTGAAAGCAGATTCCGGGCGGCGGGAAAAACGGGATGCTCGGCCACGATGGCCTCCAGATATTTGACCGCCGCAACGCGGTCGCCGGCCTGCGATGCGATCCGGGCGAGACCGAGGCGGGCGTAGGGGTCGCCGGGGACAAGCGTAAGACGCCATTCATACTGGGCGCGGGCCTCGTCGGGGAGGCCCATTTTCAGGAGCAATTCGGCAAGCTTGATCCGGGTGGTCGCATAATAGGGCGCCAGCCTGAGCGTCGCCTCCAGCAACGATCTTTGCGCTTCCGGGTCGTTGAGCTTCTCGCTGGCATCGGCCATGAGATAGGTCCACCGGCCGTTCTTCGGTTCGAACGTCAGAAGACCGCGCTCCACCTGCGCCGCCTCTCGATAGCAGCCGTTGGCGTGATAGAGGCCCGCAAGCTCGGTCAGGGCCGCCACGGGTTGCTCGAAGCGGCTCGCGACAGCGGTCGCGGCGCGGACCTGTGCCGCGCTTCCGTGCGGCCATGCCGAGAGATCCGGGACGGCCGGCACGGCCTCCTTGACCACAGCCTCCACCCAGCGCTCCTGCGAGACACGCCAGCCAATCAAGGCGGCTGCAGCAACACAGACCCCTGCAACTCCGATCGACACGAAAATGACCTTGCGCATAAGGATGAGGTGATTCCATCCATTGGACAGGCGGACCGGGAAAGTAAATCAAATCCACGGGAGCGGACGGCGCCCATCCCGGATCGGATTGACACCCGCGCAACAAATCCGTTTTGCCAGGACGCAATGCCCAACTCTCCGCCCGCCAGCGTCTGCGTGCGCGATCTGGTCAAGCACTACGGCTCCGTCGAAGCGCTGAGGGGGATCAATTTCGAGGTCGCGGCGGGCGAGATCTTCGGGCTGCTCGGTCCAAATGGAGCCGGCAAGACAACCGCCATCGAATGTGTCCTCGGCCTGCGCCGGCCGGACTCCGGAGCCGTCGCCATCGATGGGATCGACGCCCTTGCTTTTCCCGGGCGAGCGAAGGAGCGCGTTGGGGCGCAGCTCCAGACGGCGGCGCTTCAGGACAAGATCACTCCGCGCCAGGCGCTGGACCTGTTCGCCTCGTTCTACCGGAAACCGGCCGGGACCGGCGCACTGCTCGAGAGGTTTTCGCTGACGGCGAAGGCTGACGCGGCATTCGATTCGCTCTCGCACGGCCAGCGGCAGCGGCTGTTTCTCGCCCTGGCGTTCGTCAACCGGCCGAGCCTGGTCGTCCTCGACGAACCCACCGCCGGCCTGGACCCAAACGCGCGCAGGGAACTGCATCGGATGATCGCCGGGGTGCGCGACGCCGGCCACGCCGTCCTCCTGAGCACCCATCACATGGACGAGGCCCGGAGCCTTTGCGACCGCATCGCGATCCTCGACCACGGACGGATCGTCGCGACGGCGCGGCCCGCAGAACTCGTTTCCAACGCGAATGTCCGCCCGAAGGTCGCCGTGAAGACCAGGCTCCCGCTTGATGCGGCCCGCGCAGGAGCGCTGCCCGGAGTCGTGCGGGCCGAATCGCAAAAGGGCGGATGGCTGCTCAGCACGACGGATGTGAACCTCACGATTACAGGGCTTGTGAAGCAGCTTGAGGCCGACGGGAACGCGCTGGCCGACCTTCAGATTCAAGGCCCGACCCTCGAGGACGTCTTCATAGAGCTGACGGGCCGGACATGGTCAACAGAGGAGGACGCCTGATGGACCAGACCCGAAGAAGGCCCGGCCTCTTCCGGCATTTCCTCCTCACCTTGAGGCTGAACTTCCGCAACAGGCAGGCGCTTGTGTACGGCTTTCTGGTGCCGGTCTTCTTCCTGCTGGCGTTTGGCAGCGTATTCCGGAGCGACTCCCCTCTCCTGTTCCACCAGATGGGGCAGCTTCTGACGATCAGCATCCTCGGCGGCGCGTGCTTCGGACTGCCGACTGCGCTTGTTGCCGAGCGCGAGCAAGGCGTGTGGCGACGTTACCGCCTCCTGCCGGTCCCGATCGGCAATCTGGTCGCGGGCACGCTCGCAGCCCGCGTCGTCCTGGTTGCGCTCGCCGGGCTCCTGCAGATCGCCCTCGCGCGCCTGGCCTATGGCACGCCCCTGCCGATGCACCCGTGGCAGGCCGGTGTCGCCTTCCTGATCGTCACCCTTTCGTTTCTCGGCCTCGGACTCGTTGTGGCCGCCCTGGCCAACGACGTGCCGGCCGTCCAGGCGCTTGGACAATGCCTCTTTCTGCCCATGATCATGATCGGCGGCGTGGGAGTGCCGCTTGCCGTGCTGCCGGCGTGGGCGCAGCGGCTCGCCGGTTTCATGCCCGGACGTTACGCGGTCGACGTGATCCAGCGCGCCTTCAGCAATTCCGAGGGCCTGCATGGCGCGGGGTTCAGCCTGGTCGCGCTCGCCGTCGTCGGCGCCTCCGCCGGCTGCATCGGTCTCCGGCTCTTCCGATGGGACTCCGGACGCCGGCGCGGCAGGCCGGTGCGCATCTGGGTCGCCGCTGCGCTGGCATCCTGGGTTGCGGTCGGATGCGTCGCGCTTGAGACCGGCCGCCTGACCACGGTGCTGCCCGAGGCGGCTGAATACGAGGCGATCACCGATGCGCAGATTGCGGGGATCACCTTCGGCGATCTGCCGGGAGACGCGGAATTCGTCACGCCGCTGGCCCGCCCGTTCGTCTCGGCGGCTGATCGCGCGCCGGTCGAGGAACTCATTGCTCAACTCAAAACCTGGGCGCCGGGCCAGCTCGATGACGCCGGCCAGAGCGTCCGCAACCTCGTGTGCGTCGCGTGCATCGCGGACGTGACCCGCGATCCGCGGGAAGGCAAGGTTGGCCGCGCGATCTTCGACCATCTGCGGAAGAACTTTCCGAAGGACGATCTCCGGCGCGCGCTCGCGTGGATGATCCTGCGCCCGGACGACGGAACCGTGATCAACAACGCCCCGGAGCTCGGTTTCCACCGCCATCCGCCGCAGGTCACAATCCGCAGCCGGGGAGTCCTGTACGCAGGGAAATTCCTTGGCCGGCTCGAAGGCAGGATCAGCGACTGAGCATCGCACAAATCCGATGCAGGACAAACGCCTGCTCTTGGCAAAAAACGTGGAGGCGTATAAGCCGTCAGCTTCCCAGGACAACCCTGTTAATCATGAGCGACACAAATCCGGATACGGGCATCAACAACGACAGGAACATGCACGACGCCATCGTGGAGGTGCGTGCGTTCGTCCAGAATCAGACCGAGGAGAAGGCCAAGGCCGAGGCACAGGCGCGGCAGGAGGGCTGGACGAGGTACGCGGCGCTGTCGATGGCGTTCATCGCCTTGATCGCGGGCTACACGATGTCGAAGGGGGGCGACTGCTCCAGCCGGATGGCGAGGGACCTGGGCGAGGCGACCTACAACCAGACCCAGGCCTCCGACCAGTGGAGCTTCTATCAGGCCAAAGCCCAAAAACAGCTTCTCACCGAGCTCGAGATCAACCTGCGGAGCCAGACGAAATCCGACGAGACTGGAACCGAGGAACTCAGGAAGAAGATCGCCAGGTACGACAAGGAAAAGGCCGAGATCAAGGCGGCTGCGGAGAAGTTCGAGAGCCTGCGCAACACGTTTCGCGCCGATGCGGAGGCAATGGCCGCCATGGAGGCGAAGTTCGGAAAATCGGCCGAGACGTTCCAGATTGCGCTCGCGATCGGCGGCCTCTGCCTGTTGTCAAAAAAGAAGTGGCTCTGGCACGTGACCCTGGGAGCTTCCGCAATCGCCGCCTATTTTCTTCTTCTGGCTTTTCGGTGACCGGCATCCGTGCGGCGGAGTCGCCGCACCCCGCGGCATCGGGCGGTCGTTGTGCGAGGGCAGTCCCGACCTACATCGAGTTGCACCGTTCAGGACGGGCGGACGTCTCCTCCCGCGCGGTCCGGCTTCTCAGGTGCTCTTCCAGCCTTCCGAAAGGCATGCTCCCATTGTCATCGATGATCAGCTGACACTCCTCACAGACGTGCAGCCTCTGGAACAACCTGATCTCGTCCCGCCAGTTCTCCAGGGCCGTCTCGTATTCGAGGTTCTTTGTTCCCTTCCTCTTGAAACGGATTACGAGCCGCCGGATGAGCACGCCGGCGAGCAACGCCGCCCCGCCGCTTAGTAACATGGCTGACTTGACGCCGATGGCGCCTGCGGCGAAGGGATGCCCTTCCCCGCAGTAGCGCGCCGCAGCCAGCATCGCAATCACCACGGCGGGGAGGACCATCGCCCAAACAAGCACATGCTCCAACGCCTTGATCGGATCGACGGGCTTTTCGGGCAGACACAGATTGTGCCTGTTCATCCCCCCTGCGCCCAGGTGTGGCACCTCTTTGTGGCAACGGGGGCAGAACCTCGGCTGGTCCGGGGTGATCTCGATGTCCATCAGCTGACGAGCACGCAGATTTCAGGAGCCGGTTCCCCGGGAACAGGATCGATTGCCGTGTTCGTTTCCGACTTGTTGGCCGCATCAAGTACTCTCTTCATCAAAATCTGGCATCGCCGGGAGGGTTCTTTTGTCAGAAATCCGCCGGCTTTCCCGCGTCGATAGTCGAACATCCCGTCGGTCTGCTCGACCGTGGGATCGATGACGTGTCCCGTCTCCTTGTTTCGCAGCCACCAATGGGTGTCGCCATCGGCGCAACGCACGCGTTCGGGAACATATCCGAGCTCCTTCCCGAAAAGATAATACGCCGCCTCGGTGGCGACATAGCAGTGCCCCCTGACTTTTCGAGCCTGCAGGCTCAGCCTCTCATGCCGGATGTCCCTCCGGCGCTCCGGCGTGAGAAGGTCATCGCTGAGGGCCCTCTTGATGTCCTCCACCCACCGCTCAGGTGTCCTGGGAATCCACGGGCAAAAGTCCGTCCTCTCATCGGGGTATGCGCAGTCCTGCGGTTCTGGGGCAATCGGGTTCATCCGGTCAAAATGAATGGTTTGTTGCATGAAGATCGTTCGCGAACGCCGCCCTCCCGGGACCGGACGCCGCACTGCCGGGAGAACACACGTGTTCCACCGGACCTCGCGCCACTCCGCCTCCTCCTTCTTCTGAGCCGGGCGCGAGCGAGGCGAACGCGGCGACAAGCGCCGGCTCAAACGCAGCCAGCATCGCATAGCGAAGTTCGTGAGCCCGCCGCCGGCTGGGCTTCAATTCGTCCCGATGCCGGCGGGGCGGCAGCAGTGGAAGCTGCCAGTTCCCTCCTCCCGGAAGCCTGCGACCGTCGCTCTCGCGCCAGAATTCGTCGTGCCGCGCAACGCTCCCCTCCCGCCGTCGCCACCGCCTCCATTCCTGCTGCTCATCGCCGAGCGCCTGGATCTGCCGGATGTCCCAGGGCGCCGTCAGCTGCTGGAGACACCACAACACAAGCGCCTTGGGCCGGAGTCCGAATAGATCCCTGGCAACATCGCGGATGAGACCGCGCGTGCGGGGATCGCCCGCGGCATGGAGCCCGCCGATGACCGCAACACGTTCGCCTGCGTCTTCCAGGAGGAAAAACGTGAGCCCTGCCAGCATCAGCCCGGTCTCGGCGTCGCGGACCGCCAGTGTCAGATCTCCTTCCAGATCGAATCTGTCGCAGGAGAAAAGCTGAAGATCGAGCCGGCGGGCGGCCGGGCTGACGAACCGGATCACGGTCAGTCCGTCGCCATAGATTGCAGCCCGGGCCGCGGGGCCGAACAATCTCGCAATAATATCATAATGTCCGACCGGCGCTGAAAGACGCCCGAACAAAGCCGCTGAGGTGCCGGAAACGACCTGCGACAGGTTTTCGCCCTGCGGCAGATCCTGCCCCACCACAGCTGCATCGCCGGCCTGGTTCATTCGGGCCAGCGTACACCCTGGGATGAAGCGTTGTCTGCCGGACCGTGACTATATTTCCTGTCAGGCGCCGCCCTACAAAGGCGCAGGTCAGCGAGGCTGTTGCTGTTCGACCCAACGCACGGCCTGGCGGACAAGTTCGGTGCCGCTCTGGATGTTGAGCTTCCCTTTGACGCGTGCGCAATAGGCCTGGACCGTCTTGATGCTCAGCCGAAGCTCCTCCCCGATCTGCCGGGTGGACTGGCCCTCGCCGAGCCGCCGGAAGACATCGATCTCGCGGTCGCTCAGGGTTTCAACGCCGCCCGGCGTCACCGGCTGGGCGCGGCCGACCATGCGTTCCGCAAGCTGGGCCAGCAGCTGCGCATTTGCGTAGATCTGCCCCCGGCAAACCGCGCGGATCGCATCGATGACGCAGTCGGTCGACTCCCGCTTCATCACATACCCGCGCGCACCCGCCCGAAGCGCGCGTTCGGCATAGAACACCTCCTCGTGCATGGACAACACCAGCACCTTCGTATCGGGAATATGGGCGTCGATATCCTTGATCAGGTCGAGCCCCGACGAGGTCTTCAGCGACAGATCGACAATGGCGACATCGGGGGGGCGGGCAATCATCGCAGCAAGTGCGCCGGATGCGTCCCCTGCCTGCCCGGAGACCTCTATGTCGGGCTGCTGGTGCAGGAGCGCCGTCAGCCATTCCCGCACGAGCGGATGGTCGTCGACGATAAAGACGCATGTCTTCGAGGGTTTCATGCCGGCAATGCGCCTTGTGTCTGCGCAGGCATCGGAACGCGACAGCGCACGATCGTGCCGCCTCCCGGATTGGAATTCACGGAGAACTCGCCTCCGATCAGCTCGGTCCGGTGGGCCATGATCCGCAGCCCCATGCCCGCGGTCCGCGTCCCGGGCGCCGGCAGACCCCGTCCGTTGTCCGCAACGGAGAGTTCGAGGACGGGCCCGTCCGCGGTCAGGCTGATGTCCACACGGGTCGATCCGGCATGGCGCACGGAATTGCGGGCCGCCTCCTGGGCGACATAAAAAACATGGGAGGCCGTTGCAGTGTCCAGACGGTCCGCGCCGTCGCCGCGATAGGAAAAACAGCATCCGGCCCGGTGTTCCCGGTTCAGCCGGTCGGCGAGTTCCTCAAGCTCCGCCACCAGCTCTGCCGGCTCGATGGCGGAAAGCAAAAGCCCACGCGCGATCTGGCGGGTGTTGGCGATGGCATCCTGCAGCATCTTCACGATCGCCCGGGCGTTGCCCGCGGCGGCATGCCCGTCCCGCTCAAGGCGCTGCGCAAGCAGGTTCGCGGCAATCGACGTGGCGGTGAGGTGCTGGCCCAACCCGTCGTGCAGGTCGTGCCCTACCGAGCTGCGCTCGCGACGGCTGATCTCAAACAGCTCCGTTTGGAGGTGGTTTCGCTCACAAATGGCCTTTTCAAGGGCCAGGGTGCGGACCCGGACCTGTTCCTCCACATCCCGCAACAGCGACAGGAACGCGTGGAGCATCCAGACCACGAAAAAATACCGGCCAAGGTCGATCAGACGGTTCCAATACGATGCGATCGGATGTTCATATCCGCCTGCCGCCAGATCGGCGGTCAGCCGCACAAGAACACAGAGGACTGCAGTCAGAGCTCCTTCGCGCCAGCCCAGCCACGCCACGGCGCAAACAATCGGAATCAAATAGAACAATCCAAGCGAGATGTAGACTCCGGAAATGTAGTCCAGCCATCCGATGCCACCTATCATGAGTGCGACCAATACGATGGACTTCGCATGGCTGCGCCTGGGCGGCTCGGCCAGCCTGGCCCAGATCGAAAAACGATCCCGGCTTGGGGCGGTCGACCGACCGGGCGGCGAGTCTGGGTCATTCATGGGCACCGGCGTGACCCAAGCCCTCGGGGCCCCTAACGTCAAGATCGCGGACGGATGGCCCTCAATTCGGAAAGAGAACGGCGAAGCCCAGAACCCGGGACGATCCGAGGGGGTCAGGTTTCACCTTTTACCTTTACGGCCCGGACTGGGCGGACTGAAGTCGAGGCATGGCTCGCAAGCTCCGGCTGGAGTATCCGGGTGCGGTTTATCATGTGATCAACCGTGGCAACTATCGCCGCGATGTGTTCGCGGCGGAGAAGACGAAGGCGGCGTTCGAGCGGTGTTTGTTTGAGGGCCAATCCGAGGGGGTCAGGTTGTACTTTTTACCTCGGTGACACGTCCGACCAACGCCAGCAGCGCGCGCCCTGCCGGAACGAAGAAGGAAGACGTAAGGGGGCACGGCGAGTAATGTTGGTTTAAGCTCGGATCGTTCTTCCGGCGCCTGGCAAGTCGTGGCTATCGCAAGGGAGCTGAGGGTGCAATATGAGGGGGCGCTTAAGCTTGGAACTGCTGACTCAGCGCGCAGCCTCCTCTGTCGTGCAAGAAAGCATATCAATCGACAAACCGCGCCCTGCCCCCTTTTGATCGGCCATCTCGTTTCACCAAGATGAACAGGCGTCTGGAACGTGCGCCCGATTGCAGCGTTCGCCGGACGGAAGACCGTGATTGCGGCGCCACGGGGGGTCGGGCTTCGATCTGAATACGTCAGGTCCCTACGTGCCATGTTTTCCGTCCACGGATCGCCTTGCCCGCGAAAAAGCGCGGGGACGGGTGAGGCGCCGGCACAGCGGGATCTCCATGACCGCATCCAGGATCGCCAGGCCGGTTTTGCTCGATGCGTTGCGTTGCTGCCGCACCATGTCCCGCTCCCTGGCCCGCGACACGCAGGCGCGGATCTCGTCCGCAAGCCGGGACGCCCGCGCCCAGTCATCGCGACGCACCGGACGCATCGCGCGATGCGCTTCCTCCTCCTCGGGGGGAAAACGCACCATCGTGAGGCGACGGAACGAACAACATGAGGCGTCCCGGTCAGGCGGCCACCGGAGCGTGCAGGAACGCGGTGAAAACGTTGTATCCGCGGCTCCGCCTGTAGGAGATCCAGCCGTCATGCCTCAGGACGCAGGAGTGGCTCACATAAAGTCCCAGTCCGCTCCCGCGCCTGGGATGGTCCCCTTTGTGTCCGGGAACAAACAACGACTGTCTCAGGCCGGCGGACAACTGGGGCCCGCGACTTCCGACGGAGATGCGAAAGGTCTCGCCGCCCCCCCGGATGCCAACGAAGACCGACCCCTCCTCCGTGGTGTAGCGCAAGGCGTTGCCCACAAGGTTGCTCACGATGTGCCGGACGAGCACGGGCGAGCAGCGCCGGAACGGCTGCGCGCATTTCACGGAGAAAAGCACCTGCCCGACGTTCAGCGACTCCTCCCGCACGAACGCGACGAGGTCCGCCGTCTCCATGGGCACATGCTCTCCCCCGTCCAGCAGCACCCGGAGGTCCTCGGTGATGCGCGAGAAGCGACTGGCCGCCTTCCACGCATGGCTCATCCCCTCGGACAGATCCGCACTCCCCGGATTCTCCATGCCCATCCGGGCCAGTTCAAGCCCCTGGATCACACCCGTACCGACGTTGCTGATCTCGTGGAGCAGCACCTCCAGCAGCAGGTCCAGCTGGCGGCATCGCCGCCGCTCGTCCGCGAGCGCGTCGACCAACGCCGCTTCCGCCGGGGACAGAACCCGGTGCGCGAAATCGAATTCAGGGCGGATCACAAGAAACTGTCTCCAGCCGCGCAACTCCTGCGCATCGAGGCTCCGCAAAGCCGCCGCACGCCGTCCACCGCCTCCCTCGCATCGCCGCTGCCCATGGCGAGAAACACCTCCGCGAGGTCGAAGCCGCTGATCCTGCCCTCCCGGTAGGCCGCCCGCGCGCGCGCCAGCGCCCCCACTCCGTCGTCGCGGCGCATCTGGTCGATGATCGCGCCCAATGAAGAATTCCTTGTTTTGTAGCTTATCATGGGTCACCAGAAGAAAAACATCTTGCCCGGGTCCGCGAAATCCGTGGTCGCAGGCTCGACGCACGTGCGCCACACCGTGGTGTATTTCGACCACGGCCCGTCGATCTCGCCGTCGAATACCACGCGCCACCGGGGCGCGGGGCGGCCGGGCTTCCGGTCCACGCGCTCGAGAAACTCCGCGAACCCGTCCCGGCCTGCGAAGTGCAGGCAGCGGCGCTCCGCAAATGAGCTCGGCTCCACCAGGGCGCCGCGCGCCCTGTAGCCCATCATCACGAACTCGTTCCTCACCAGCTCGACCGCCGCCCGGCTCGCGGCCGCCAGCACGGTCGATCCCGCGGCATGCCCGTAGGACGCGGTTCCCGCGGCCCCCCGCCGGTAAAGCATGACCACCTCGCCGGGCCCCGTGTTGTGGTGTATCCGAACAAGTGATACACCCGGGAATGGGCTCTGCTGGTGCGTCGCCTCGATCCGCCCGTCCCACCAGCCGATCAGGGCGAAGCGCTCGAGTGCCTCGTAGAACGCCCTTTTCCGCACCATGGACTTGAACGGGCCGGGATAGGCGGCCATGCCGTTGGAGCTGCAATCGCAGTCGAACCCGAACCGGCGCCGTTCCGCCCCGCCCGACGCGGCGTGGAACGCCCAGCGTTCAAGGGCCTCGGAGATCGCCATGTGGGCGGCCACGCGCGGATCCTCGGCCGAGCCCGTGCCGTTCGCCGTGCCATAGACCGCGTGCATCATCACCGGCACAAGCCCCGACTTCAGAAAGGCGTTGGCCTGGTGGTAGGCCCTGCCCAGAACCGGCAGGGACATGGCCGTCACGCGCTCGATCGGACCGCCGTCGGTGGTGAAGACGGACCTGTATTTGAATGCCGCGAGCGAGAACATGGAGTGCCCTTGAAGTGCCCCGGGAAATTGAACCTCCCGCGCAGCCTTGCCTTGCGTTTCCCGGTCAGTGCGGAGTCACGCACGGCAGCGAGCAGGCCATCGCCGGGTTGAAAACCCCCGCGCCTGCCGGTGCATGCGTTACGATATGCTGGCTGACCGGATCGAGGCGGCCCGCGTAGGCGCTCAGGCCCACGCAAAGCAGAAATGCCGAGGCCAGTGCGCGGAATGTCGTGATTGCGTTCTTCATGCCGCACATTCTGCGGTTGCCTTGGCTTGAGGCCTGCCAAACGATCATCCATCTTGATGAACTGGCGTGGCAAAAATGTCCGGTTTGTGTGCTTGACATTGTTGTCGTGTGCCGGCGCCGCGCTCCGCGCCGGGCCGCTCTGCTCCGAGGTTCCCCGGAGCGCCGCGGCGACGCCGTACTGGTCCGTCTGCTGGCTCTCCGACGGCTCCCTCATCGCGGGCGCCGGCCAGCTCGCCGAGTTTTCGGGGGGCGACATCAGAACGGAGCCGGCTCCGCGCCTTTCCGCCCTCCGGGCGTTGCTCCCTCTCAACGGGACGCAGCTCATCGCGGCAGGCCTCGGGGGGGCTACGCGCTTTGACCGCACAACGGGCCTCTGGCGCCACGACCCGACGCCCGTCCCCCAGAAGCCCGCCGGCGAAATCGTGGAGGCCCGGCTTTCGGACGACGGGAAATCCGTGGTCCTCGCGGCGCCTTCCAGCCTTCAATACATCGACGGCGGAGCGGTCTCCGAGTGGGCGGTCCCAACGTCCACGCGGATCTACCTCAATCGCGTGGAGGGCCGTCTCGCTGTCGGCCATTATCCCAACACCGTCCTGGGCGTCTCGCCGCGGGGCACGGTGGAACGGCCCGAGCTCGCCTGGGCCGCCGGCGCCGACATGCTAATCTCCGCCGGCAGGCGGATCGTCGGACTTCTCCGGGGGACAATCGGTGTCTACCGTCCCGACGGCACGCTGCTTTGGAGCCCGGCGGAGTCCGGAAAGATGGAGAACGAATGGGTCATCGACGCCGGCGGCGATGACCGTGCGATCTGGATCGCGACCTACAAGGGCGGCATCCGATGGTACGATCCTGCGACAGGCAGGAAGGTCGCCGAGGCGCTGGTCGGACGGGAGATGGACGGGCGGATATACGCGGTCGACCAGCACCCGGACGGGCGTCTCGCCGTCGCAACCGAATCGCGCGTCTATGTGGTCTATCCGCCCGCGGTCTCCTCGCTGCAACTGCCGTCCGGCCAGTTCCTGTTCTTCCAGCTTTGCGGGAATTCCGCCGTGGCCGCCACATCGGGCGGATGCGTGCCTGTTGGATCCGGCGTTCCGCATCTGGATGACGCCGCGCTCGCCATGGTCGAGTGGCAGGGGAGGATCGTCACCGGCACCATCGGATCGGTGTCCGTCGACGGCAGGTCCATCCAGATCGGCGGCTCCGGTGCCGTCGAGCTGGTGCCTGCAGGCCGCCGTCTGCTGCTGCTTCAGGCCAACCGCGCGATGGTCATGGATTCCAATCTCAACATCTCCGCGGAGGTCGCTCTGCCCCAGATTCCGAACGGAGCCGCAGAGTCGGACGGCGCATTTTTGATCGGTACGTCTTCGGGAGACATCATGCAGTGGCGGGTCCCGGGGGCCGTCACGGTTCTTCCGTCGCCCGATCCTCAGCCCCACCCTTTGCGGATCAAATCGGCGGGAGGCGCGGTGTGGCGGCTGACGGATACGAGTGCGTTCCGTGAGCAGGGCCGCATCCCCCTTCCCGAGGGGATCGTGCCCGTGGACGTCTTCGGGGATTCTTCGGGGACCTGGCTCCTGTGTTCGGATGCCGGCGGCGGGGCAAGCCTGTGGTCCGTTCCGCCCCAGGCTCCGCCCGTTTTGCTGGACGCCCCGGGTGTTCCGGCGCTCCGGCGGCCCCAGGCGCTCCTGGCGCTGCCTTCGGGACAGTTCGCGATCGTCGACAGTTCCCGTGTGCTCCTCATCGACAGGGATGCCGTGCGACCGCAGACGGCCCTGCTGCCTGACCCGGCGGCCGTGGTCACGATCGACCGGTCGGGCGAGCGCGCCCTTCCCCGCAAAAGCCCGGAGATCCGGCTCGCAACGGCCGAGGACACGCTGATCCTGCGCTGGAGCGGAGGGGATCCCCTCGCGGCACGGACGATCCGGTGGCGCGTAATGCCCGACGGAGCGTGGCAACAGGGAGGCCCGTTCGGCATCGAGGCTTCGCGCCTCCCGCGTGGCTCGGGAGCGATCGCCGTCAGCCTCCAGACAGGGGGCCAGGTGAAAACGGACGTGTTGCCCTTCTTCCGCCAGCATCCCTGGTATCTGCGCACCTGGAGCCTCATCCTGTACGCGGCGCTGCTCATCGGCCTCGTCGTCCTGACGGTTCGCCTGCGCACGCGCCGGCTTGCCCGGCACGCCCGCGAGCTCGAACAACTGGTTGCCGAACGGACGCGGGACCTCGCCCACGCCAACGCCGCCAAGGAGGAGTTCCTCGCAAGCATGAGCCACGAGATCCGCAATCCGCTCAACGGCGTCCTCGGGATCTGCTCCATGCTCGACGAGGCGCCCCTGCCTCCTCGCGAACGCATGCTCCTGGGCACCCTCCGGGGTTGCTCCGAGCAGCTGCATTCCCTCCTCGACGACATCCTCGATTTCTCGCGGATCGAACGGGGCGACATCCCCCTCAACCTGGAGGACTTCTCCCTGCAGGCGGCAATCGACGCGGCCGTTCGCACGGTGGACGTCGGCTTCGAAAGGACTGAGATCGTCCAGCCCTCCGAGCCCCTGTGGCTTTTCGGCGATCCTCTGAAGCTTCGGCAGATCGTCATCAATCTGGTGACGAACGCCCTCAAATACGGCATCCCGTCGCGCGCCGTCATCAGCTGCGCCGTCGCATCCGTGAACGATCCCCCTGACGGAATCATTCTCACCCTGTCCGTCCGCAACACCGGGCCGACAATTCCGCAGGACGAGATTCCCCTGCTTTTCGAGGCGTTCCATCGCGGATCGGCGGCCAAATCCAGCCGCAGCCCCGGCGTCGGCCTTGGCCTGGCGGTGAGCCGGCGCATCGCCCATGCAATGGGAGGCGATCTTGTCGCCCGCAGCGAGGAGGGTGTGACGGAATTTACGTTGCGCGTGCCTCTCAGGCCCGCCTCCACCCCCCACTCCATCCTCAAGCCGTCCAGCAGCCGCCCGCCAATGATGGTTTCGCGTGCGCTCGCCGTCGAGGACGAGCAATACAACCGCCTTGTGCTCGGACATACCTTCAGCCAGCTCGGCTACATCGTCGACTGGGCCGTGGATGGCAAGACGGCCATCGCGATGGCGCTGGAGGGTCACTACGACCTCATCTTCACCGACTGGGAGCTTCCCGACATCCCCGGCCCGGAGGTCGCCCGCCGCATCCTGGCCGCACTTGAGGATCCAAAGCCTCCGATCATCGCCGTGACGGCCTACGCAACACAGGACCGCATCCGCGCCTGCCTGGAGGCGGGAATCACCGACGTCGTGACCAAGCCCGTCACCCGCGAGAAACTGGAATCCGTCATCAAGGGCCTCGGATCCATGCTGCGGGCCAAGCAGTCCATCGACATCACCCGGAGCGTCTGCGACGTCACGCCTCTGCAGCGTTTTGGAGCGCCTGCAGCGATAATCGCCGAATTCCGCTCCGCACTCCTTCAACGGTGGAAACAGGCCCTTTCCGCGATTGATCTCCAGGAGGCGGCTGCGGCTTTCGAGATCCACACCCTCCGCGGCCAGGCGCTCGTCATCAACGCCACCGCCCTGGCCGAACAGCTCGCCCTGCTCGAATCCGCGGCGCGCGAACAGCGGTGGGACGACGCCGGCCGGCTGCGTTCATCCGTGGAGAGCGAACTCATCCTCGTCGCCGACGCCCTCGATCAGAAGGGTCTCAGACGTCCGATGGGCGGTTGACCGCCTGGCCGTGGGGCGTCCGCACAAAGCCCTTCTGTATCGCATAGAGCGTCAGCTCCTGGTCGTTGCGCATCCCCAGCTTCTCCATGACAACCCGGTGATGCCGGCGCACCGAATGTTCGCCCACCCCGAGCAAGCTGGCGGTCTCCGGGACGGAGAGCCCTTGCGCGAGGCATCGCAACACCGCCTGCTCCTTCTCGCTCAGGATCTTCACAAAGAAATCCGGATTGGCGGACATCGTCGTCCGCATCCGCTGGATTTTCGGACTCAGGTACCCGGCGCCGCCAAGCACGGTCTTGATCGCGGTCTGAAGAAGCTCGAGGTCGTCGCTCTTGTGAAGGAACCCGGCGACGCCGCATCTCAGCGCCCGGTAGAGGATCACATCCTGGTCCACAGAGCTGAGCACAATCACCTTCAGCGCCGGATTCTGACCGGCCGCGCCTTCAATCCATTCGATGGCGTTCCCGTCCGGCAGCTCGAGGTCGACGATCGCCAGCGTCACCTCCGCCATCTTCTCGGCGAGCGTCAGAAGCTTCGCGAGCGACCCGGCCTCGATAATCTCGCACCGGTCAAACAAGGCGCGCAGATGTTTCGCAATCAGGCCCCGGACCATCGCGTGGTCCTCGATCAACAAAATGCGTACAGGCGTTTCCATACGAGAATGACAGCGAGATCCCGGGCGACAAAACCCACGGATTCCCACTCGACGCCAGATTGCATGGAATCTCCGGATTGGCAAAAGGGAACTGGAACACCCAACAGGCCGCCAAGACGGCGGATCGCTGGAGAATTCTCCCTTTCTTTTCCTGCCCGCCGGGTGTTTTCTGGTGCCCGATGTCCGCCTCCTCCACCGTCAACCGCGCCGTCCGCATCCTCGGCATGGTCACGCCCCGCGACCCTGTCGACGCCGTGCTGCGCCGCGAGCTCGCACCGCGCCGGGATCTGCCGCCGGCCGAACGCCGCGCCATCGTCAGGGCAATCGCCGTCTATTTCCGCTGGCTGGGCTGGCTCGACTCCGGTGTCTCCGCCCAGCGTCGCGTCGAGGCCGCCCTGGAGCTCCAGTCCCGCTTCGATTCGGATCCCGCGGCAATCAAGCCCGAAGCCCTGGCGGCGCGGGCGCTGCCGGAATGGCTGGCCGCGGAGATGAATGCCATTCCCGCAGGATGGCTGCGCCAGCTCCAGCGGGACCCTGCATTGTGGATCCGCGCACGCCGGCGCTTCGCCGATTCGCTTCCGGTGGAACTCGGAGACTGCACCGCGGCTTCATGGCCCCCGACTCCCGGCCTTCGCACATCGGCCTCCGACGCCCGCTCTCCGACCGCCTTCCGCTACACAGGCACGCAGGACCTGTTTCTCACCGGTCCCTTCCAGCAGGGTCAGTTTGAAATCCAGGATCTGGCGTCGCAGATGGTGGGCCACGCCTGTGCTCCGAAGCCGGGGGAAACCTGGTGGGATGCCTTCGCGGGAGAAGGGGGCAAGACGCTGCACCTGGCCGACCTCATGGAGAACAAGGGGCTCATCTGGGCCAGCGACCGGTCCGTGCGCCGGATCGAAGTCCTGAAGAAGCGCGCCGCCCGCGCCTCGGTGTTCAACTATCGCGCCGTGCCGTGGGACGGCGGGCCGCGCCTGCCCACCCGGACGCGCTTCGACGGCGTCCTGGTCGATGCGCCCTGCAGCGGAATCGGCACCTGGCAACGCCATCCGCACGCGCGCTGGACCGTCTCGCCGGCCGACGTCTCGGAACTCGCCGCAGTCCAGCAACAGGCGCTCGACAACGTCGCAGTATCCGTCAAGCCCGGCGGCCACCTCGTTTACTCGGTCTGCACGCTCACACGCGCGGAAACGAGCGACGTCGTCAGCCGGTTCTCCGCCGCACACCCGGAATTCTCGCCGTTCCCGGTGTTCCCCGGCTCCGGAGTCAAATTCGAAACCAATGATCCGACACCAGCACCCGGCGCCGCCAGTCCTCTGACCTCCGACCTCCGTCCTCCGACCTCCGTCATTCTCTGGCCTCACGAGCTGGATTCAAACGGCATGTTCATCGCCGCATGGCGGAGAGAAACCTAGCCTGTAGGAACGCCAGCCCGACAGCCTCCTGAAATGAAGGAGCCGCGGAAGAAATCATGAGGACTGATCTCTCCCCTGCCGAGAAGATCACTGCAGCCGCCGTCCGGGACAGCTTCAACGACGCCGCGGTCGTCATGCACTACGCCCGGGCGGCCCACCAGCTCGGCCTGTGGGCTTCTGAACGGCTGCTCATTGAACAGTGGTTTCCTGACAAGGCCGCTCCGCTGTTGGAACTTGGCTGCGGCGCCGGCCGCGTCACCTTCGGGCTTTGGGATCTCGGGTATCGCGATCTCACGGCGCTCGACTTCGCAGAGGAGCTTCTCGAACAGGCCCGCAGCCTGGCCGCCCTCCGCGCCGTGGACGCGATCCGCTTCATCCAGGCCGATGCCACGAAGCTGAGCCAATGTCATCTGTTTGCCGACAAGACTCCCGCGTCGGAAGGCGGCATTTGCGCCGGACGAAACGACGAGGCGCAGCAAGGAACGGACAGACCGGATTTCGCCGGCGCGCTGTTCATGTTCAACGGACTGATGCAGATCCCGGGCCGGGAGAATCGGCGAAAGGCGTTCCGGGAGATCCGTTCCGTCTGCAGGCCGGGCGCCCGTTTTCTATTCACGACGCATGACCGCGAAGACGACCCCCACGCGAGGCTGTGCTGGGCCGACGAAGCGGCCCGCTGGGCGCGCGGCGGACAGGACCCGCGGCTCATCGAATTCGGCGACCGCTGGTTTGCGAACGAGCTCGGAGGCCGCACCTTCATGCACCTTCCGGTCCGGGCGGAGGTGGTCGAGGACCTCACGGCGACCGGCTGGACGCTTCTCTTCGACGCGATGCGGCGCGCCGTCGCGCCCGAGTCCGCGGCTGTGCGCGAGTTCTCCGACGAGTGCCGTTTCTGGGTGGCGGAACGGGGCGAATGAATTCGGCCGGCTGAACCGAGGATCGGCAGTTGTTCACAGAGCGTCTCCGCCGCGACCGAACGCAATGAGGGGATTCCGCCCACGAATCCTCACGAATTTGCACGAATGGACGTGTGCAGGAATTCGTGGGCATTCGTGGGCTCATTTTTCCTTGAGCCGGACGGCGCGGCGTGGTGTCACTCGCCTGCCCCATGAATCCGCCCGCACCCCGCCGCGAAGCATCGCGCCTCAGCGAAATCACGCCCTACCAGTGGAGGTCCGGCATCGCCGCGTGGCTCGGCTGGCTTTTCGACGGACTCGAGCTTCACATCTACACGCTCGTGGCGACGCCGTTCGTCATCCAGCTGCTCGCCACGAGCATCGCCGATCCCGCGGTGAAGGAGAAGACCGCCTACATCCAGGCCGCGTTTCTCATCGGCTGGGCGGTCGGCGGGGCGTTCTTCGGGCGGCTGGGCGACCTGATCGGGCGCAGCCGCGCGCTCGCGCTGACCGTCCTCACCTACGCGGTCTGCACCGGCCTCTGCGCAGCCTCGCAGACATGGTGGCAGCTGATGATCTTCCGTTTTGTCGCAGCGCTCGGAATAGGCGGCGAATGGGCGGTCGGGGCATCGCTTCTGACCGAGACCTGGCCGCGCGCCTGGCGTCCCTGGCTGGCGGCCGTGCTGCAATGCGGCGTCAACCTGGGCATCCTCTTCGCCGCGTCCGTGGTGGGTTTGAATTCCCTCCTGCCCCACCCGGTGCCCATCCGATACGTGTTCCTGCTCGGCGTGCTTCCGGCGCTGCTTGTGTTCTGGATCCGCCGCCAGGTCCCGGAGCCGGAAGCCTGGCGGCAGGCGGAGAAGACGGTCGGCCGCGACAAACCCGGCGTGCGCGAACTTTTCCGCGGCCCGATCGCGCGGACCACCTGGGTCACCATGCTCGTGTGCGCGTTGAGCCTGTCCGCCTGGTGGCTCTTCGTGTTCTGGAATCCGCAGCATCTGCGCCGTCTGCTCGACGGCTCGGGCCTTCCGCCGGCCCAGGTCACCCGCATGGTGTCCGCCGCATTTTTCACGACGATCGCGGTGTCGATTGCCGGCAATTTCGCGGCAGGCGCCCTTGCAAAATGGATCGGCAACCGCCGAGCGATCATCTGGATGTTCGTAGGCCTTTTCGGCGGCATGGCCGGGGCGTTCATCGTCCCCCGGGGATTCGATTCGCTCGCGTGGTTCTGGCTCCCGCTGACGGGATTCTTTTCCGGCGTCTTCGGACTTTTCACGACATACATGCCGCCGCTGTTTCCAACGCTGCTCCGGACGACCGGCGCGGGATTCTGCTACAACATCGGAAGGCTGGCCGCCGCGGTCGCGTCGGTCGTTTTCGGCTGGCTCGCGCCCGTCGGCGATTTTCGCATGGCGTTGCTGGCGTCGAGTCTCCTCGCCCTGGCGGCGGCGGGGGCGTCCTGGTGGCTGCCCGAAGGCGAGTCCGCCGACAGCTGCGCACCGGGAACCGCGGACGAAGAAGATGCCTGAGCGAAGCGCGGTGCGGCACTTGCAGACGGCGCGGCCTGCAATATGCTGGACCCACCGCGCATGAACGCAGCCATCCATCCCGAAAAGCAGCAAACCCGCTTTGGCGAACCGCAGTCCCCCGAGGAATCGGAGCGGCTGCTGCTCTACATCAACATCAAGCTCCGGGATCTCGACTGCCCCACCTTCCCGCTGCGAAACCAGAGCGACCTCGCCGGCCTCATGGACGGGATGGTCGCTCTGAGCCACGAGAAGGACCGGCTGCTCGCAACCTACCTCTGCCCGGTCGACCAGCGCATCCAAAATTTCCTTTACGACTATCTGCAGGACGCGGTCGAGGTGCCGCGGCTGCCGGCGCGGACATTCGTCCTGGACCGCCCCGGCCTGGCCCGCACGTTGTCGCTCCCGCCCGACCGGGATTCCTACGCCACCGACATCGTCTCCTCCTATCGCGTCCGCCAGGGCGTGCTGCACAATCCGAAAAGCGACCGCCGCACGACTCAGGGCATCTTCCACATCGCCGAGGGCGGGCTGCCCGTTCCCGATGACAAGAAAGCCGTGCCCAAGGCCGTCTTCGGCCGTCTGCTTCAGGAGGCGCTGCGCCCGCCCCCGGAGTTGATGCGCCTGCCTTTCACCGCCACCCTGCCGGAACAGGCCGAGTGCTTCGTGTCCCTGCTCCTCCGGCCCGTGGTCTGTCCGGCAACGGAGGGATTCAACGCGGAGCAGTCGATGGAAGTCCGCTGCCTGGCCCCCGGCGGCCTCGTCAGCAATCTCGACTTCCTGGAAAGCGTCTTCGGCAACGGCGGCGACCCCCGCCTTCCGGAAAACGACGCCGCGCTCGACCCGATCCACTGGACCGGACACAGCGGCTGCATCATCCTCGCCCCCCACCTCACCCGCCTGACCAAGCAGGGGCTCGGCCTGCCGCGCTGGGAGAACGCCACCGAACGCCAGCGCCGGGACGGCATGTGCTGGCGCGATCCGGCCGAACTCTACAACGACGGAGTGGCCTTCAAGGCCGTCGCCCGCGACGCAGGCGGCGTGATCGTGACCATCCTCTCCGACAACTATTTCGGCTACTGCAAGAAGGAGGTCAAATCGTACATCAGCTACTCCGCAAATCTCTTCGGCCTCTGCGAGGAGGAGCACGCCGGCGGGGCACTGTTGTTCACGCGATACGACCTGGCTGCCGATTTCGCCGCCGCCCGCGTCATCGCCAAATATCCGCGCACCCTGGCCGATGCCGTGAAGCTGCTCGGCGGCCGTGTGGAGCTTCAGCCGGAGGGGCACGCCGTCGACCGCAATTACCCGGACATCATCTATGTGCCCGAGGATGCTCATTTCGACCTGACCTCGGAGTCGGTGCAATGGACGCACGAGGGCCGCGTCCAGACGCTGAATCTGCGCCAGCGCCACACCTACGTTCTTCCGTCCGGCTTCAAGGTCCACCTCGAGAAACCGCGCGGCAGCCGCACCTGGCGCCTCGTCGGCACCCACGCCGAATGCACGCTCTGTCACAAGCCGAGCACGGTTTCCGGCGGCGGCAAATCCGAGATATCGAAGAGCATTTCCGATGCGATCATCCAGGGTCCTGTGTTTGTCGCCGACTTCCAGGCCGATTTCGACGTCGTCGCCAGGCTGCTCGCCCGCGATTACTCGGACCGTTTTCGCGACCCGGCCCGGCGCGGCACCGACCTGCGCCCGCTCCTCAGCCCCCGGAGGTCGCTCGGTTCCGTCATCAAGCTCCTCACACCGTCGGCGGAGGAATACTCGGAACCGTACAACGTCTGGATCGAAACCATCCCGCCGCACATCAAGGAGCTTCTGCTCGTGGTGAAGCGGTTCTACAAACCCGCCTGGGGGGACAGCTGGCGCGGGCATTTCAGCGTCGACGTGATCAACGGCGTTCCGGCCAACGAACTCCGCGTGGACAACCGGAGGATCGAGTCGAGTTTCCTTCGCGTGGGCTTTGCCGCGGACGGCTCGTGGCGCACGTTCGGGCTTCGCAAGGATTTCCATCCCGCGCAGAAGATCCAGATGGAGGACGACATCACGGCCTCCATCGTCGTGCCCCGCGCACGCCTGACGGGGCTCGGCGTGTCGGCCATCCAGCCCTCCCTGAAGTTCGTGCACAACTGCGAGACGCGGCTGTTCCAGCGGCCGGACGACGCGATCCACCGCGGCTACGATCACCAGACCGAGAGCGATTTCGCGCGGTCCGGCACCTTCTTCTCGAATTACGAGCCGCTCACCTCCGCGCAGGCCCGGGAACTGATCGAGGATGCGATCGGCTTCGACGAATTCACGCCGCCCATGCAGGATCTCATCAAATCCGTGGCCGCGGGCGGCCGGCAGGAGTTTTTCGTGTCATGCGCGCACCCGCGCCTGGTCGACGGCCAGCCGTCAAAGAACCCGCGTTACCTTCAGGTGCGGCCGGACCTGCTTGACCCGCGCGCCTCGTATCTCGCCGAAACGGGCCTGCGGCTCATGCGCCGCGTGCCGCCCGGGCGCCCTGTCCTGACCCCTGTCAACGCGGTCCTCGCCGGGCGCCGCAACAATCCCGCCGAGCCGGCCACCGGCCTGCGCTCCCTGGCGGTTTACAATCCGCTGCACTACATGGAACTGCCCGAGCTGTTCATGGAGTTCATCTGCAGCATGACGGGCAAGTCGCCCTCGACCACCGGCGCCGGCTCCGAGGGCGCGCTCACCAAGGGCCCGTTCAACTCGCTGCCGCCGGTCTACGACCTGAATGCCGCCTTCGTCTCGTTCGCCGTCACCGGGTACAACGGCTTCCTTTCCTCGGCCGGCTACGTCGGGCCAAATACGCGCGTCGCCCACGACATCAGCCTGCTCGTGCCGGAGGTGTGGTGCCGCATGGGCGTCGAGGAACGCGAACCCCGGTTCCTCGTCGGCAGCGGCTTCTTCGAGCGCTGCGCGGACTTTGAGTTCGGCGGGCGCACCGTCCTCGCGAGCCGCCTCGGGTACCGGATCACCAGCCGCTTCGTATCCCATTTTTGCGGACGCGTCTTCAACCATCCGCACGTCGTGTTCACGGAGGAGATGCTCCGGCCGGAGATGCAGGACCCGGCGACGTTTGCCGACGGGATGGACAACATCGTCGGCACGCAACAGAGGGTCGCCCAGTTCTATTTCAACGACGGAAGCGTCGAGCAGGCGTGCCCGCCTCTGCGCGCCCTGCTGCACATCATGCGCGACGGCTCCTTCGAGGGCCGGGGCGTGTCCGATCCCGCCATCCGCGCCCTGTTCACGCAGGAGCACGTGCTCGCCAGCGACTGGTACGCCGAACGCCTCCGCGCCCGGCAGACCTTGATCACGCGCCAGTGGCGGGGCCATCTCGCCTATCTCGAGAAGTTCCTCGCCAAGCCCAATTACGCGGCCGAGGCCGCCCGCCTCGGCATCCCCGCGCGGCTGGAGCAGGGACGGCGCGAGTTCGCCCGCGTCGGCAGCGAGCGCTACATCGAGGAATTGCGCGGCACCCTCGGCGCCGAGCCCGCGATCGTCGCAACCATGCAGTAGCGCCCGCGCCCGGCGGGCCGCGGGATCGGTTTCATCAAAGGTGTGACCGCGAGTGTGAGCCCTTCGACAAGCTTTGCGAGTGGCCCAAAAAGT
>PMKA01000465.1 GCA_003157575.1 Opitutia bacterium | reverse complement strand
AAACAAAGAGGCCGGAACCCCGCGGTTCCGGCCTCCAGACTAACTGACTGTACCAGCCGCTGGCTTAGCGGCCGTGTTGACCCTTCGGCCCGTGCCGGTAGTCAACTGCGGCCACGGCCATAAGCGCGATCACCACGCCGAATCCGAAGAGGCTGAAAATGACACCGAAGTCATTGATCCTCTCCGTACTACGGCCGAGGAAGACCGCCACCGCGAGCACAACGGCGCCCGGTACGAGTTTCATCAGCTTACTGTCGTAGTTCATTTTTATTTTCTGTTTCAGGTTAAAGGTCCCTTGCGGAACCACGCGGAGTATAACCCATCCTAGCGATAAAAAAAATTGCATGTTCCAATGTATACGATAGGATATACCTATGGAACTATACCAGCTTCGCTACTTTGTGGCGGTCGCCGACAACGGCAATTTCACGCGGGCTTCCGAAAAGTGCAGCATTTCTCAACCTTCTTTAAGTCAACAGATTATAAATCTAGAAACCGAGCTGGGCCACAAGCTGTTTCACCGCCTGGGCCGACGGGCCGTGCCGACCGAGGCCGGACAGGTATTCCTCGATCGCGTGCGCCTGATACTTTTGGCTGTCGAGGACGCGTCGAAGGAACTGCGGGACAGCCCCACGCTCGAGCGACGGATCAAGGTTGGCGTTGCGCAGACTGTGGCCCCCTATCTGCTCCCGTTGACGCTTGAGCGCTGCCGCGCGCTGCATCCAAACCTGATGGTGCACACCCACGAGGATTTCCGTCCGGAATTGATGCACGGCGTGACGGAGGGCGACTTCGACCTCGCGATCATCCCGCAGCCGGTCAAGGACCCCCGCCTGTCGGTCGAAGTGCTTTATCGCGAGCCGTTGCTTCTGGTGGTCGGAAAGACCCATCCGCTGGCGACGAAGCCATCGATCACCGCTCAAGATCTGGCCAACGAGAGTTTTGTGCTCCTCGGGCACTCGAGCACGCTGTCAGCGGAGATCGAGCGGTTCTGCGGCGCCCACGATTTCATCCCAAAACTGGCTCACCGCTGTTCGCAGGTAAGCACCGTCAAGGCGCTTGTTGCCATAGGGCCCGGAATATCCATCCTGCCGCGAATCGCCATCCTGCCCAACGACAAGAAGAACCTCGTCTTCAGGGAACTCAGCGGCCGCGTCCCCTCGCGAGAAGTCCTTATCGTGCGTCACCTGCAACGCTACCAGACGAAGGGAGCCGAGCTGTTTCTCCAGGTGCTGCGCATGGTGGTCTCTGAACTTGTGACCGCAGAACCAGGAACCGCGAGCCCCCCGGCGCCGTCCTGACCGGCGGGTCGGTCCCCGGCGCCGACGGCTGGCACGCAGTTGCTCCAAATGACTTGGTGCGGGGCTGCGGTTGGCGTATTGTTCCACCCAGATGCAGCGATGGGACAAAGTTCCGCTGGACTGGGCGGAGGCCGGTTCTCCGAGGACCGGCGCAATCCCGTTCGCCCTCGACCGGAACGGAAACCCGCGGGACGTGGACGAGGTTCCGAGGGGCCTCGCATGCGAGTGCACGTGCCCGGGATGCCACGGCCGCGTGATCGCGCGCCATGGCGAAATCATGGTCCACCACTTCGCACACGAAGACCGGCGGGAATGCCGGCACGCGTTGGAAGCTTCGATATTCGGAATGACGATCAAGCTTCTCTCGGAGCCTCAAATCCGGTTGTGCCTGCCTCCATTCGGAGATCGACAGGCTCTCGCCTCGCAGGTTGGAGCGATATTCACCCGGAGGCAGGAGAGGAAGTTCTTCGCCTCAAGGTGGGTCGTTGATGGGGAGATCATCCCTGTGACCAATCCTGTTGTCCACGTCTCGCATATTGACGACTCCACGGCGGACTCGCCGGACATCACCCTGCCCGACCGCCAGATCGAGATTCACCTGATCTCCCACAAGAAGACACCGCAGGCGCTTCTCGATCGCGCCCGTTCCGCTCCGGTATCCGTCCTTTGCATCGATCTCCGCAAGTACGCCGCCATGTGGTGGAATATCTGCGACGAGGACAAGGACGGGACACGCAGAGTCGTGTCACAGGCGATCGACCTGTTGCGCGACTGGCTGTCCAACAAGGAGGCCGGCCGCGGATGGCTTGCCAACGCGGAGTTCGGCAAGCGCCGGCAGAAGCTCATCGACTGGGTCGGAGAACAGAAGAAACGCGAGAAACAGCAGAGGGAAGCTGAGAGACTCCGTCTGCAACAGTCGGGCGTGCCGGCGCCTCAGGAGGCAACGGAGGCACCCCGGCAGATTCCGGCGATGCTAAATCCCTCAGCCGGCGCCGTGACCGATTGCTGGCCCCCGCAGATTCATGGAAGACCGGCTTCGACCAGGGAATTCGGGATGATCAAAGAGGAAGAAGCTACAGAGGCGCCTCAAGAAGAGGTCCCGGACAAGGTCATCCGCGAAAACGTCGGAATCTGCCCCGTTTGCCAGGCATCGCAGAATGAAGTCGTCCTAGGGTCCGGTCCATTCCAGGGTCGCAAGGCCGTCTGCTGCTCTCGGTATTCACGCCACCCGATGACGATGGTCGCTCCAGATTGACGATGCAGGAGCGGCTCCGTCCGCCCCCCTACAAACTCCAGCCTCCATTATACCGCCTCTCCGCTTGTCTCTGAACAGGCTCCGGTTAATAGGTGTGTTTCCATCATGAGCAAAATCGTCCTCGGCATCGCGGGAGCGTTCGTCCTCATGGTCGCGATTCTGGTCATCGCCGCCATCGGATCCTACAACGGCCTTGTCAACCGCTCGCAGGCGGTCGACGCCCAGTGGGCGCAAGTCCAGAATGTGTACCAGCGCCGCGCCGACCTCATCCCCAACCTCGTCAACACCGTCTCCGGCGCCGCCAATTTCGAGAAGTCGACGCTGACGGAGATCACAGAGGCCCGCGCCTCGGTCGGAAAGGTGCAGATGAACGCGACTGCCGCGCCGACCGATCCGGCCCAGCTCGCCCAGTTCGAACAGGCACAGGGCCAGCTCAGCTCGGCGCTCTCGCGTTTGCTGGTCGTCGTCGAACGCTATCCCGACCTGAAGGCAAACGGCAATTTCCAGATGCTCCAGTCTCAACTTGAGGGAACGGAGAACCGCATCGCCGTCGAACGCGGCCGTTTCAACGACGCCGCCCGCGACTACAATTCCGCAATCAAGCGCATACCGGCGGTCTTCTTTGCCGGCGCGTTCGGCTTCAAGGACAAGGCCTACTTCCAGGCGACCCCCGGGGCTGAAAAACCGCCGGCAGTGCAGTTCGACTTCGGCGGCAAGCCCGCGCCGGCAAAGCCGTGATGCAGCCCGTGAGACTCCTGTCGACGAAAACCCAGTTTCGAATGCCGAAATCCGAAACAGGTTTGGTCAGCTGGCTTGTGCTGTTCGCCTTCCTTGCCCTGGGCGCCGGCGCTCTTCGCGCCTCGGACGCGCCTCCACCCAAACCGGCGCGCTATTTCAACGACGCCGCAGGGATCGTTTCGCCGGCGGACGCCGGGCGTCTCAACGGCCGGTTGGAGCAATTTGAACGCGACACATCGAACCAGATTGTCGTCGCAATCTTCCCGCATCTTCCGTCGGGCGCCGAGATCGAGGACTACACCGTGCGCACGGCCCAGGCCTGGGGCGTCGGTCAGAAGGGCAGAAACAACGGCGCCGTGCTGTTCGCCTTCATGCAGGAGCACGAGCTTCGCATCAAGACGGGCTACGGTCTCGAACCGGTCCTGACCGACGGAGTGTGCCATCTCATCATCGCAAATGAGCTGACGCCCCGCTTCCGGTCGGGCGATTATGCCGGAGGACTGGACGCGGCGATCACTGCGATCATCGCCGCAACCAAGGGTGAATATCACGGCACTGGAAAAACCGTCGATGAAGGCGCGTCAAACGCCAACTGGCCCGTCATCCTGGTGTTCTTTGCCTTCATCCTTGGCCTCGGCTTGATTGGTGCGATCCGCAACCGGCGCAGCGCCGTGTATCAAAGCTCCACAGGGCGTCGCGGCCCCGGGGGCGGCCCCACGTTCTGGCTTGGCGGAGGAGGATTCGGGGGCGGCGGATTCGGCGGAGGTGGAGGTGGCGGAGGGTTCTCCGGGGGCGGCGGCAGTTTTGGCGGCGGGGGCGCCGGCGGGCATTGGTAGAAAGACCGTCATGAGACACCGCAAATTCGTCGATCAGCTGGCGCACGAACGCATCCACGCCGCAATCCGCGCGGCGGAGGAAAAATCGTCCGGCGAGATCCGCGTCATGATCAGCCACAAGCCCGCTCCGGATCCAGTGGCCAAGGCACAGGAGGCCTTCCTGAAGCTCAGAATGCAGGCCACGAAACACCGCAACGCCGTGCTCATTTTCGTCGCACCGCGATCGCGCACGTTCGCCGTGATCGGCGACGAGGCGGTCCATGCGAAATGCGGCGAAAGTTTCTGGCGCGAACTTGCGGCCGCGATGACCGGCCATTTCCAACGCGGCGAGTTCACGGACGGAATCGTCAACGGCATCAACCGCGCGGGCGAGATGCTCGCCGTGCATTTTCCCCACGAGCCCGACGACAAGAACGAATTGCCGGACGACGTCGTCGAAGACGTTTAGATCGGTTTCATGAATGTGCGGCCGCGAGCGTGAGCCCCTCGACATGCCCGGGGCCTTGAGCTTGCCTGCGGTGAGCTTGTCGAATCCGTCGAAATGGCGAGTGGACGAACCCTCCGCTCGCTCACGCTCGCAGCTACATTTACGTTCTCGGCTACGGTTCAAATTGAGACGTCGGCCGGTGACCATCGCAAATCGGCCTTCCTTCTTCACTCTGGGTTTGCGCTGCCGGCGGTCTCGGGGCTCAGTGGGGAACTTCACTCCATGTCCTCATCCATTGAAAATATCGTCATCGTCGGCACCGGCTCTGCGGGATTGACCGCGGCCGTTTACGCCGGGCGCGCAAATCTCTCCCCGCTGCTGATCGAGGGCACGTTGCCGGGCGGACAGCTGACCACCACGTCGGAGGTCGAAAACTTCCCGGGGTTTCCCGAGGGCATCGACGGTTTCCAGCTCATGGACAACCTGCGCAAACAGGCCGCGAAATTCGGCGCCCGTTTCGAACAGGGGCGCATCGGGTCGGTCGATTTCTCCGGACAGCCGCTGAAGCTGCGCACGGGAGAGCGGGAGATTCTCGCCAGGAGCGTCATCGTCGCCACCGGCGCGTCGCCGCGCATGATGGGCGTGCCCGGGGAAAAAGAATATTTTGGAGGCAAGGGCGTGACCACCTGCGCAACCTGCGACGGAGCGTTCTACCGGAACATGGACGTCGTCGTCGTGGGCGGCGGGGACTCGGCCTGCGAGGAGGCGCTGTTTCTGACGCGTTTTGCCAGCAGCGTCACGCTCATCCACCGGCGCGACACCCTGCGCGCCTCGAGGATCATGGCGGAGCGGACGCTCGCCCACCCCAAGATCCGGCCGGCATGGAACAGCATTCTCACGGAAGTGCTCGGCTCCCCGGAAGCGGGCGTCAACGGCGTGAGGGTGAAGGACGCGAAGACCGGCGCCGGGCGGGTGATCCCGTGCAAGGGCGTGTTCATGGCCATCGGTCATGTACCGAACACCGAGCCGTTCGCACAGGCGCTCGATGTTGACGCGAGCGGTTATCTCCTTCCGGCGGGCGGCAGCCAGGTGAAGACGAAGGTGCCGGGCGTGTTCGTCGCCGGGGACTGCGCGGACCACATCTACCGGCAGGCCATCACCGCTGCAGGCATGGGCTGCCAGGCTGCAATCGAGGCCGAACGCTGGCTGGCGGAGCACGGGGCGTAAGCGGCGCACGTGCGCCCACGGTTCTTCGCCGAAGACGCGCTCAGGCGCCCCTGTTTGACGTTCTCGACGAATCCCGCCAGTCTGTGGTGTGACGCCGCGCATCGTTCAAGCCGAGTTCCTCGATTCGCTACCGCATGACCATCCCGATGCGCACAAAAACCGCCGCGACCTTCGCATCATCAACGCGCTGATGGGCAATTACCGGTGGTTCGTGCGCACGTTGGCCGCCAGGGCCGTGAAGGGCGAATCCATCCTTGAGGTCGGCGCGGGCACGGGCGAACTGGCGATTGGGCTTCGTCGGCGGGGTTTGCAGGTCGATGGGCTCGACGCCTGGCCGACGCCCGGTTTCTGGCCGGCCGGGGCGCGCTGGCACCGCGCCGATTTGCGCACGTTTGCCGGCTTCGGCGCCTATGATGTCATCTATGGCAACCTGATTTTCCATCAATTCACCGCCGCTGAACTGGCCGCGGTCGGCGCCAGGCTCCAATCGCACGCCCGGCTCATTCTGGCCTGTGAACCCGAGCGTTCCCGTACCTCACAATGGCTATTCCGCCTGGTCGCCCCGCTGATGGGCGCCAACCATGTCAGCCGTCACGATGGCCGCGTGAGCATTGCCGCGGGATTCCAGCGCGACGAACTTCCCCGCCTCCTTGGTCTGGCGAAGGAAGAATGGAGCTGGCGCTGCTCCAGCACCCTGTTCGGAGCAAACCGCATGATCGCATGGCGCCGCGATCGGGTCGGAATTCCAGCATGACCCGCGGAGATTCTCAGCCGGTCGAAATCGTCGGCGGCGGCCTGGCCGGCCTCGCCCGGCTTGTGCCGTTCCGTCTGCTTTATCGCCTGACGCATTAACCCCGCCCAACATGTTCCTTCAATCCCTCGCGACCGCAGTGCCGCCCGCCATCCTCACGCAACAGCAATGCTGGGAAATCGCCCGCAACTCGCCGGCCCTGCAGCGCCTGAACCGGCGTTCGCAACTCGTCCTCCGCGCGATCCTGACGGGAGACAGCGGAATCGCGACCCGCCACTTCGCAATCGATGACATTGCCCGGGCCTTCGATTCTTCTGCGGATGAACTGAATGCTGCTTATCGCCGCGAGGCGCCGCGCCTGGCAGGCGCGGCATTGAGCCGGGCGCTGGCCCAGGTGGAACTTCGGCCCGACCAGCTCGACGCGCTCTTCCTGTGCACCTGCACCGGCTATTTGTGCCCCGG
>PMKA01000408.1 GCA_003157575.1 Opitutia bacterium | reverse complement strand
AGAGGGAATGACGCCGGTATTCTCCGAATGATCTGTAGGGCCGGCGCTTGCCGCCGGGCCATTATCTATTGGAAGAACGGCCCGCCGACAAGCGGCGGCCCTACATTTGACAGCGTCCTTTCGCCCAAGCACGCATGCACGCGCATCGCCTTCTTGCTGGTCGCCATGCCGCCGGAGTTCTATGGATGAACAAGAAAGTCCTAAATGCCCCAGCCAATTGGCACTTCATCGCCGCTTGAATCCGTCCGTCCCTCCGGCGCATCGCCCTGGCCGGCGCGCTGGATCTGCGCGCTGATCTTCTGCGCCACACTCCTCGCCTATTTTCCGGCTTTGCGAGGAGGCTTCATCTGGGATGACGCCGCGCACATCACCCGGCGGGATCTGCAGTCGCTTCATGGTTTGGAGCGGATCTGGTTCGATGTCGGGGCCACGCAGCAATATTATCCGCTGCTGCACTCGGCCTTCTGGCTTGAACACCACCTGTTCGGCGGCTCCCCGCTCGGGTATCATCTGATCAACGTCCTGCTGCATGCCGCCGCAGCCTGTCTGCTCGGCGCCGCGCTCCGGCGTCTGGCCGTTCCGGGGGCCTGGCTGGCCGCGCTGCTGTTCGCGCTGCATCCCGTCTGCGTGGAGTCGGTCGCCTGGATTGCGGAGCAGAAGAACACGCTCTCAACCGTGCTCTATTTCTGCGCGATGCTCGCCTATTTCCGTTTCGATGAGAAGCGCCGCGCGGGCTGGTATGTCCTGGCGACGGGAATCTTCCTGGCGGCGTTGTTGACGAAGACGGTGACGGCAACCCTGCCGGCGGCCCTGCTCGTCATCTTCTGGTGGCGGCGGGGCGGCCTGCGCCTGCGGCGGGATGTTGCTCCCCTCCTGCCGTGGTTTGTCCTTGGCGCGGCCGCCGGAGGACTCACCTCCTGGGTCGAAGGCACACAGGTCGGCGCCGCAGGTCCGGATTTCGCGCTCACTTTCGCGCAGCGTGGCCTGCTCGCCGGAAGGGCGGTCTGGTTCTATCTCAGCCGGCTGTTCTGGCCCGCCGACCTGACGTTCATCTATCCGCGATGGACGTTGGACGCCGGCGCGGCATGGCAATGGCTGTTTCCCGCCGGCGCGCTGATCCTTGTGCTCGCCCTGTGGATACGGCGCCGTTGGGCCGCCCTCGCTGCGCTCCTGTTTTTCGTCGGCACGCTTTTCCCCGCGCTGGGCTTCATCAACGTGTATCCGTTCCTCTTTTCGTTTGTCGCGGACCACTTCCAGTATCTCGCCTGCACGGGCGTCCTTGCGCTCGCGGCGGCCGGGATGGCCGCCATGACGGCCCGGGCGACCTTGTGGAGCGGAAGGCTTCCGGCCGGACTCCTGCTGACGGCCCTCGGTATCCTGACGTGGCGGCAGGCCGGGATGTATCGCGACGTCTTCACGCTTTATGAGGCGACCCTTATCAAGAATCCCGGCTGCTGGATGGCGCACAACAACCTCGCCGAGGCGCTGACAGAGGCGGGACGGCCCGGCGAGGCGATTCCTCATCTGGAAAAGGCCCTCGCTCTCCGGCCGGACTACCCGGAAGCGGAGAACAACCTTGCAAACGCGCTGACCGAAACGGGGCGGCCCCACGAGGCGATTCCCCATCTGAAGAAAGCTCTCGGCCTCAGGACGGATTACCCTGAAGCGGAGAACAACCTCGGTGACGATCTCAGCCGGCTCGGGCGCATCAAGGAGGCAATCCCACACCTTGAGCGGGCGCTGAAGCTGCAACCCGCCCTCGCCGAGGCCCACAACAACATGGGCGTTGCGTTGATGATGAGCGGCCGGTCCGCCGAGGGCATTGCCGAGCTGGAGAAGGCCCTTCAGCTGAAACCGGACTACCCCGTCGCGCGCTTTAATCTCGGCCTCGCGCGCGCAAACACCGGCCACCCGCATGAGGCGGTTCCCGAGTTCGCCGAGGCCGTGCGGCTCAAGCCCGATTATGCGGCGGCGGAGCTCAACTGGGCGATCAACCTCGCCGTCACCGGCAAACTCCCTGAAGCCATTCCGCATTTCGAGCGCGCCATCGAACTCAGCCCGCGCGATCCCACCGCGCGCTACGTTTTCGGTCGCGCGCTCGCCCAGGCTGGCCGTTGGGAGGAGGCGATCCCGAATTATGAACAGGCGGTTCAGCTGAATCCGGGTTTCGCCGACGCCCACCTGCACCTGTCGCTCGCCCTGCGACAGGTCGGCCGCCTTCAGGAGGCGGACGCCCACCGCCTCGAAGCGGCGCGCCTGAATCCGAACCATCCGAGTGGAAACAAGTGACGGAAGCGTCCTCGCTTTCGCCGGAAGATGCGGAACTAGGAGATTGCGCCGCCCGACGCCGGCAGATCCACGGTGAACACCGCGCCGCCTGCCGGCTGGTTGGCCACGGTCGCGCGACCGCCATGCGCCTCCACCAGCGCCTTTACCATCGCCAGGCCCAGCCCAAGACCGCGCTGCGACCGGCTGTGATCGCCCCGGTAAAGCCGCTGCCAGATCTTTTCCTGTTCGTCCGCCGGGACGCCCGGTCCGGTGTCGCTCACGGTGATCAACACCCGGTTGTCGCGGGTTTCCGCCGCGAGCGAGACCTTGCCCCCGGCCGGCGTGTATTTCACCGCGTTGTCGACAAGGTTCGCCAAAACCTGTCGCAGACGGGTCGGATCGGCATCCACGCTCACGCCCACGACGGGAACGACGCCGATCGCGACTGACTTCTCCTCGCCGACCATGGCGTACAGCTCGGCGACGCTCTGAAGCAGCGCACCCACGTCAAGCCGCTCTCGCTTCAGCCTCAACACGCCGTTCTCGGCCGCCGAGATGTCGAGCAGCGTTTCAAGCAGGCGCTGGATACGGTCCGTCTCCTCGATGCAATCGGCAAGCGCTTCGCGCGATCCGGCTGGGTTGTCCGTCTGCTGCAACGCCATCTCGGCGCCGGCCCGCAGCCGCGTCAGCGGCGTGCGCAAATCGTGCGCCACGTTGTCGAGCGCCTCGCGCATCGCGCGCAATAGGTTGCCGTTCCTCTCAAGCAGCGTGTTGAACTGCCGCACCAGGTCGCCCACCTCGTCGTCGCGCTGGGTGCCTTCCACGCGGGCGGAGAGGTCGCCCGTCGCCACGATGCGATGAGCGGTCGCCGCGACCGCGCGCACGGGCCCGATTGCGCCCCAGGCAAGCCAGGCGCCCGCCCCCGCCGAAAGCAGCACCGCCGCTGAGCCTGCGAACCACATTGTCCGGCGCAACGGGGCCAGCAGCACGGCGCGGTTGTCCGTGCTGCGCGCAATCTGAAGGACCGCGCCGCCGGGCAGCGGCCGGGAGACCACCGCGAGATCGCGCTGTTCGTCCCGGGGGATGCGCACGTTCTGAACGCGCCGTGTCTGCAACGTTCCCCAGCGGTCGGGCACCATCACCTGCGTGTCGTCCTCAATCCAGTCGTCGGGCACCTTGGCAAACGTCACGCCCCCGCCCGGCCCCACGATCCGCACAAGCAGGGACCGCACATGCGGCTGCTGTTGCTCCCGCTCCAGAAGGTCCCGCACCGCGGCCACCCCGCCGTTCTCAAACGCATCCGCATACTCGGCGGCGCGGATCTCGAGCGCCTCGCGCTCGCGCGTGTCCAGCGCCCGGGCCAGCAGGATGTAGATCGCGACCAGCACAACCGCCGCGCCGATCCCGGAGAGCGCCGCATGCCAGAGCCCCAGCCGCAGCGCCAGGGGGCGTCTCAGCCAGTATTTCCTAGGCTTTGAGAACATAGCCCACCCCCCTGAGCGTTTCGATCCGCCGGTGGTCCGGATCCACCTTCGCACGCAGACGGTGCACCAGCACGTCCACCACGTTTGTCTGCGGATCAAAACTGTAATCCCAGACATGTTCGAGAATCATCGTCTTCGTCACCGGGCGCCCGACATGTCGCAGCAGAAACGCCAGCAGCGTGAATTCCCTGGGCTGCAGTTCGACGACTTCGCCGGCCAGACGCACCTCCCGCGTCGCCAGGTCGAGATCGATGTCACCCGCCGCCAGCCGCGTCGCCTCCGGAGCCCGGCTGGCCCGCCTGATCAACGCCTGCACGCGGGCAAGCAGTTCGGAAAACGCAAAAGGTTTCGTGAGGTAGTCGTCGCCGCCCGCCTGCAACCCGCTGATCCGGTCGTCCACGCTGCTGCGCGCGCTCAGGAACAGCACCGGCAGGGCGTTGCCGGCGGCGCGCACGCGGCGCACGAGGCTCAAGCCGTCGAGCCGTGGCAGCATGACGTCGACAACCGCAGCATCGAAGGCCGTGGTTCCGACGAGGGACAGCGCTTCGTCGCCGTCCCGCGCGACGTCCACGGCAAATCCGTGCTGCCGGAGGCCGCCGGCGACAAACGAGGCGATCTTGAGGTCGTCTTCCACCACGAGTATGCGCACATCCAACATCTAGGAGCTCCCGGGCGCGGCGTCCATGCTGCAATCAGCGGTGGCGCAGATGCGCGATGCGGCACCGGCGTCCCGCCCATGGCTCCCGGAAGACGGACCGCCGTGTCCGCCGGGTCGTCGAATGGCGCTGACGGCCTGCCACGCCGGGGCCTCGTGCGAAGGCTGGCGCAGCGCCCTCCGACTATTCGCGAAGAAAAATGCCATGGTGAACAAAATAAAACCGCGCGCCCCGGAGGACGCGCGGAGTGTACCCCTGATTACCAACCCAGCGTCATGACGACGGCTTGCTGTCCGTTTCGTCCACGACGAGAAAATGAGTGCTGCCGTGACTCCAGAGTTTGAGCAGCGTCTTCCGGCTCTCGGCATGCTCCGTGAGCTTCACGGCATCTTCGGCCGTCCGCACCGGGTGCCGGTTGATCTCCTGGATCACGTCGCCCGGGGCCAGACCGGCCTCCGCGGCCGCACAAGACGGGTCGACGTTTGTGACAACCGCGCCGTGTAGGCGTGCCGGCACCTCGAATTCGCCGCGGGCCGCCGCGTCGAGATCCGCAACCTCCACGCCTTCGAGCACGCTCTCGTCCTTGCCGGAAACGGCGACCGTGCTCTGTTTCTCCCCGGGAAGTTCGCCGATCGTCACAGTGACGGTGTCGGCCTTCCCGTCGCGAAGATAGCCAAGCGTCACCTTCCTGCCGGGTTCTGTCGCAGCGACGGCGAACTTCAGCTGACGGCTGTCCTTGAGCGGTTTGCCGTCAAAGTCAGTGATCACGTCGCCGCTCTTCAGGCCGCCGACCGCAGCCGGTCCGTCCTGCTTGACATCGGCCACGACAGCCCCGCTGTTGGATTTGAGCTGGAACTGGTCCGCCAGATCCGGGCTGATGTCCTGGATTGTCACCCCGAGGTAGCCGCGCACGACTTTGCCGGAGTTGACCAGGCTGTCGATCACGTGGCGCGCAAGATTGGCGGGAATGGCGAACCCAATGCCCTGGAATCCGCCGCTCCGGCTGAGAATCGCCGTATTCAGGCCGATCAGACGTCCCTGCAGGTCCACGAGCGCGCCCCCTGAATTGCCCGGATTGATCGCGGCATCGGTCTGGATGAAATCCTCGTAGTCGAGCCCGGTCGCTCCCGAGCGCCCCGTGCCGCTGACGATTCCGCTCGTCACCGTTTCTCCGATGCCAAAGGGATTCCCGACGGCCAGCACCCGGTCGCCCACCTGGACGTCGTCGCTGTCTGCGAATGTCACGGCAGGCAGGTCGCGGACGTCGACCTTGATGACGGCGATGTCCGATTTCTGATCCTTGCCAATAACCTTGGCGGTCAGCACGCGGCCGTCGGACAACGTCACCTTCAGGCTGTCCGCATCGTCGACAACGTGACTGTTCGTGAGGATGTAGCCGTCGGAGCTCACGATCACGCCGGAGCCGAGACCCATCTGCGCGGGCTGCCGCACGATGCGGCGCTGGCCCCCGCGGTTGCCAAAGAAGGGCCCGAAGAACTGGCGCAGATCCGGATCGTCGAATGGAAGGCCCCCCTCGACCGCCATTTCTTTTGCCCGTTCGCGCGTGACCACCTTGACCACGCTCGGAGTGACGCGTTTGACAATCGGGCTCAGGGAAAGCGAGGAATCCTGCGCGCGCGGGAGCGGCGCCGGGTCCACCTTGATGTTCACAGGCTGCTTGTCGTCGTGTTTCGCCTCGGCGGCCAGCCAGGTCGTGCCGCCGGCAAAGAGTGCGAGCGTCGCGATGATGAGCCAGCGCCGCTGGCGGAGAGTTGAGGAAGGAATGTTCATGGGATGTCTTCGGTTGAAAGTCGGAAGGATTTCGTCTTTTCCGGCCATGAAGATACCCCATCAAACTGACAGGCGTCTTGCCCGCACCTTACAATTCTGTAATTCGGCCCGCCCCGCCGCCGGCCCAATTTCATCCACAACGGTCCGCCCTCCAGAATGGCGCAGCCATTCAATTCAAGCAGCGCGCCCGCCTTCGCTCAGCGAGCTATGGCGTGGCCACTGAATCCCGACGGGCCGCGTCGCTGCTTGGCGGAGACGGGGAGGACCCGAAGTCCGACAGGCTGCAATTAGAGAGCGATCTCGCCGTGCTCTTCGGTGCGGATGCGCACGGCTTCATCAAGCGGCAGCACGAAGACCTTGCCGTCGCCGATCTTTCCTGTCTTCGCCGACTTCACGATCGCCGCGATCACCTTCGACACGACGTCATCGGGGACAACGATCTCGACCTTGACCTTTGGGAGGAAGTCGACCGTGTATTCGCTCCCGCGATAGATCTCGGTGTGGCCTTTCTG
>PMKA01000042.1 GCA_003157575.1 Opitutia bacterium | reverse complement strand
ATGGCCGCCTGCCAGAGGAAGATCCCCGAAATATCCTGGCGGGTGTAGCCCATCGAGCGCAGGATCGCAATCTCCTTGGTCTTCTCCATGACAATCATCGCCAGCGTGTTGAACATCGCGAGTCCGGCAATCAAGGTAAAGACCGACACTGTGATGGCGGTCGAGTAGCGCAGCGCCCGGAACACTTCCAACCACACCTTCTCGCGCTCTTGCCAGCTGGCCGCACTATAATGAAGCACAGCCGTGATCTGGGCCGCGTCCTCCCGCGCCCGGTTCTTGTCGAAAGTGTTCACCTGGAGAAATGAGGCTCCAGTCGGGCGTTTCAACAAGGATCGCGCCTCGCCCATGTTGAGGTACACCCGCACTCGATCGATGTCGGAAACCCCTGTCTCGTATAGCGCGCTCACCTGGTAACGGCGCGATTCTCCCAACGCATCGAGCACAAACGAGTCTCCTATGTCGAGTTGCAGCCGGCTCGCCATTTCTCGGCCCAAAAGCGCCCCTGAAGGCGTGCCGCGAAAGTCATTCAAACTTCCCAGTACGATTTGGTGTTCAAGATCGGACACCCCCAACTGGTCATCAAGATCGATTCCGTAAACTTGGATCGCATCGCTTTTGAAGGAACTGCGGATCACGGAATTGCCATGCAAAACCTCCGAGACTCCTGCAACATTGGCAAAGCGCCCCACCGCGTCAGCCAGCAGCTTCGGCTCCTCGATACCCTCGATGTATTTCTTCCCTTCCGAGTGCATCGCGATGCGGAAGTTCGACCCCCCGTCATTCCCCGCAGCAGCCATCGACCGGATCGTATCCTGGATCTGGTCCTCAATGCGGATGGCCCCATTGGTGCCCAGAATCGTCCGGATGAAGAACTGCTCAACTCCGCTGGTCGTCGCCTGGGTGACCACGAACAAGCCGACGCCCAGCACAATACAGGACAAGCTCATGAGCATTGCCCTCTTCTTGGAGGTGAGAAAGCGAGCAGCGATCCGGAGGTTGGGTGACATCACTTTTCGACGACCGCGTGGACAGAATCCCCCGGGCGGTACCGGTCGATTTGATCGACAATGACGGCATCGCCTTCGGCAACGGCCGACAGAATTTCGACCTCGTTAAGGCTGACGTAACCGACCTCGGGAGTCCGCGACTCGACCCGGCCGTCTTTCACGACGAGCAAGTTGCGCCCATAGAGAGCCCGACGGGGCACCAGCAGCGTCTTCTCATGCTCACCGACATTGATGCTGACCTCTCCTGTCATGCCCGGCTTCAGCATCTCCGGAGCGATGTCGACATGGAGATATAACACGTAGCGCTGGGTTGTTGGATCTGCTGTCGGAAGGATCTGGGTAACCGTCGCCGGATACTGTGAATCGCCGTAGGTAAGAATTCGCACGGTCGCCTTCTCGCCGACCTTTATATTCGCGAATCGTTCCTCGCTCACCTTGGCCTCCACGATGCGCTTCGACGCAATAAGGTGGGCGATGGGGGCATCGGCGCCGATGAAATCCCCCGGATGCGCCAGAACCTGGGCGATTGTGCCGTCGAAAGGTGCGGTGATTGTCATCCGCTCCAGCTGCAGGCGCTGCGTTTTGAGGGAATTCTCCAGGCCCGCGAGGGTCTGTTCGCGCTCAACTTTTTCGAGATTCAGCTTTTGTTCCAGCGCCTTGATGCCCCGCCGCGCCCTCACGACATCGACCTCCGCCAGGCCGCCGCCCTTGAACAACCGCTCTTTCTCGGCAAGATCGTCGTGCGCGTTCTCCAGCTCGACGTCGGACGGGGAACCGATGGCCACCCGTTTTTTCTGCGCGTCGAGGTCATTGACCGTCTTCTCGATTTCGAGCTCCAGCTTGCTGGAATCGACCTGCACCAGAAAATCTCCCGTCTTCACGGTCTTGCCAGGCTCAAGCGCACTGCGCGAAATTCGGCCCGGATACTCGCCCTTCAGGTCCATCTCGTATTCTGCCTGGACAGTTACGCTGCCGGGAACGGAGTCGATCGCTTTGCCGCGATACACGATCGCCACGCTGGCGGTCGTGCGCAACGCATAGATGAGCGCACCTGCAGCTGCGACGAGAATCGCTGCGGCAAAAAGAAGTTTCAGGGCCAGGCGCGGGGATTCAATTGCCATCGGGAAGATAGCGTTTGGGGATGACGTCGAGCATCGGGTCGACACAGAGCGTCGAAACAAACGTCGACCACTGATTCAGAAAATCGCCCCGGGCTGCAGCCAGGGCCAGCTCGGCCTGGTAGAGGCCCATTCGGGCCGCGTTAATGTCGTTCGCCGACACCAGGCCGCGTTTGACATAATCGATCGTCCCGTTGAGCCCGCCTTCCGCCATGTCGCGGCGCTGCTGGGCCAGGTTCAGCCCGCGCCAGGAAAACTCCAGCTGTTTCTCGAGATCGTTCACCTGGGCGATCGTCTGGTCCACGGTTGTGCGCAGAGCACGCTCAGAAGTCCGCCTGCTGCTCAATGCGGAAAGCTTCCTGCCGCGGGTGGCGAGCCCATCGAAGATCGACCAGTTCGCCTGGATGTTGAAATTTCTCGTTTGAGTGATGTATTGTTGCAGGTAGCCGGGGCCGACGCTCGCTGTCGCCTGCTGACTATAGAATGCGCTGAAGCCGATCATTGGCAGCAATCCAACCTTTGCGATTCGATAACTCAGGTCCGCCTGTTTGAGCTGATCATGCAAGTTGGCGATCGCGTAGGTCTTCGCCCCCTTTTCCCGCACGAACTGCTGAACGAGTTCGGTGGTAATCTCGGGGGCGTAGGCAGGCCGTNNAAACTCGGGCCGAATACTCCAAGTCCTCAACCATCTTGTCCCGGTTGAGTCGCGCATCGTCCACAGCCATTTGCAGGCCGATATCCCCCCCTGGAGGGAGGGTCTTCGCCTTGATCTTTTCCTTCGCAGCGGCCAATGCCTCCTCCGTCTGCTGCAGGCCGTACGTCGCGTTGCGGAGAGCGGCCTCGCCGTCGGTGGCGAGC
>PMKA01000403.1 GCA_003157575.1 Opitutia bacterium | reverse complement strand
GATGATGCTCAGCGCGATCGCGACCTCGGCGGCGGCAAGTCCCATGATGAAAAGCACGACGACCTGCCCGACGGCCGGATCGGGCGCCATGAACCGGTTGGCGGTCATGAAATTCAAGGCGGCCGCGGCGAAGATCAGCTCGCCCGAGATGAGCATGCCGATGAACGTGCGGCGGCGGATGAGGCCGAAGACCCCCGCGGCGAGCAGAAACGCCGCGAGCACAAGATAGACGGCGGGCTGGAAGGGAAGGTGGGCGGGGTTCATGATTTGGTCCTTCCACCGCGGGCGAGTGTCAGTGCTCCGAGGATGGCGACGAGCAGCACGAGCGAAATCAGCTCAAAGGGCAGGCTGTAGGTGGTGAGCAATGCCACGCCGATCTCGCGGACCGAGCCGTTGGTCGCCTGCACGCCGGCCGAAGGCCAGGCGCTGTGCAGGGCCAGGTGGCAGAGGCCCCAGAAAATCGCCGCGCTCACGAGCGCAGACAGCGCGGTCCACCAGCGTTCGCGGGCCGGTTTCTCGCCTGCCTCAGGCTCGTCGGTCTCGGAAAGCATGATGCCGAAGACGATGGTCACGCAGACCGCGCCGATGTAGATGAGAACCTCCATCAGCGCGAGGAACGGGCTGTTCAGGAAGTAATAGAGGCCGGCCAGGCCGAGGCTGCAGAGCGCCAGTCCGGCCACGCCGCGGATCATCCGCCGGCTCAGCACCGCGATCAGCGCGCCGGCGACGGTCGTGGCGACGATCAGGCCGAAGATCCCCAGGACCACGTATTCCGAAAGAGGGAGGGTGCTCATGGCGTCGCGTCCCCAAATTCCAACCTGTGCCGCAGGTTCATCATATTCTTTGGATGGAGTGTCGAATCTAGGCCGGGGTCTGCGGCTGGCCGGCGGGAGAGGGAGCCGCGGCCGGCGGCGGGGCAGGTGTCGGGGCGAGCTGCGCGGGCGGCGCCTCGGGAGGACGGTTTTGCGTCCAGGCTTCCCGGCGGGCGGCGAGGAGCTGCACGAGGTCCATCTTGTCGAAGGCGTCCCGCGTGAATGCGACCACGTTGTACTCCTTGGAGAACTCGATCGCGTCAAAGGGGCAGGCCTCCACACAGGCGCCGCACAGGCTGCAGTTGGTGAAATTGAGCCTGTAGTCGGTCACGGACTTCGTCTTCTGGCCCTCGAGCTTGGCGCCGTCGACCGCGATGCAGGTGCTCGGACAGGCCCGTTCGCAGAGTTTGCACGCGGTGCATCGCGACTTTCCTGTCTCCGGATCGAGCACAAGCCGGATATGGCCGCGGAAACGGGCCGGCATCTTGAGCGTCTGGCGCGGGTACTGGACGGTGATGATCGGCTTGAAAAACTGGCCGAGCGTGATGCGCATGCCCGTGAGCAGGCTCATGAACCCGGTGCAGACCTCCTTGAATGCGGCTATTGTCGTCATGGGCTCAGAACAGGTGGTGCAGCAGCAGAGGGAGCTTCATCATGGCGCCGGTCAACAGGAGCGTGAAGAGTGAGATCGGGATGAGGATCTTCCAGGACAGGTTGAGGAGGTTGTAGAACTGGGTGCGCGGAAACGTCCAGCGGACCCACATGACGGTGAAGACCAGGGCGTACAGCTTCACCATGAACCAGAGCGGTCCGAAGACGGGGCCGGAAAGGACGACGAACGGGCTTTGCCAGCCGCCGAAGAAAAGGACGGTGGCGATGCTGCAGCCGACGACGATGTTGGCGTACTCGGCCATGAAAAAGACGCCGAAGCCCATGCCGCCGTATTCGGTGAAGGCTCCGGCGACCAGTTCGCTTTCCGCCTCGGCCATGTCGAAGGGCGCCCGGTTGGTCTCCGCCAGCATGCAGATGAAGAAGATGACAAATGTGACGGGCATCAGCGGATTGACCCAGACCCTGAAGAAGTTCCAGTTCCAAAACCAGCCCCCCTGCTGCCCGACGATCTCATTCAGGTTCAACGTGCCGGTCGCCATCAGCAGCGTGATGACGACGAGGAGCATGGGGATCTCGTAGGCGACGTTCTGCGAGACGACGCGGGCGGAGGAGATGATGGCGAACTTGTTGCGCGACGCCCAGCCGGCCAGCATCAGCGCCATGACGTTGATCGAGCCGAAGGAGAACACGAGCAACAGGCCGACGTCGACGTTCCGGGCGACCAGGTTCTCGCCATAGGGAATCACGGTCAGGCAGATCAGCGGCGGCGCCATCACCATCAGCGGGGCAAGGCAGTAGAGCAGGCGGTCCGTGCCCGGGGGAATCATCATCTGTTTTGCGAAGAGCTTTCCCACGTCCGCGAAAGGCTGCATCCAGCCGCCGAAGCCCGCCTCGTTGGGCCCCGGGCGGCGCTGGATGCGGCCGGCGATCTTGCGCTCGGCGAGCACGAGATAGGCGGCGTTGGCGCCGACGAACGCGCCGATGCCGGCGAGGTAGAGCAGGAGGCGGACCCACGGCCAGCCCGGTCCGAGGAGATTTTGGACGATGGCGCTCATCGGTCGATGTCCGGGATGACGAGGTCGAGGCTCCCCAGCATGGCCAAGGCGTCGGGCAGGATCATCCCTCGGCTCGCCTCCTCGAAGAGGCTCAGGTTTGAGAACGACGGCGTGCGCAGCCTGACGCGGTAGGGGATGTCCTTTCCGTCGCTCACGATCCGGACCATGAAGCGTCCGCGGGCCGCCTCGACGGCGTAGGAATAGTCGCCGGGCGGAAGCTTGAGGACGCGGGGCACCTTGCCCATCACCGGTCCGGCGGGGAGGCTGTCGAGCGCCTGTTCGACGATGCGCAGGCTTTGCTCCATCTCATCCATGCGGACGAGGTAGCGCGCCATGGAATCGCACTCCGGGTAGACCGGGATCTTGAAATCGAACTGCGGGTAGGCCGAGTAGGGCTCGACCTTGCGCACATCGTAGGCGACGCCGGCGCCGCGGATGACCGGACCGGTTGCGCCATACCTGCGGCACATGTCCGCGCTGATCGGCCCGATGCCGGTGAGGCGCTTGCGCAGGATGATGTTGTCGGTGACGAGGTCGCGGTACATCTTCAGCCGCGGCGGCATGTGTTTGACGAAGGCGCGGGCGCCCTTCAGAAAATCGTCGTCGACGTCGTTGCAGAGCCCGCCGAAGCGGTAGTAGCAGTAGGTCAGTCGGGCGCCGCAGATGCCCTCGAAAAGATCGAGGATCAGCTCGCGGTCGTCGAAGGCGTAAAGGAAGGGGGTGAGGCCGCCGAGGTCGCTCAGCAGCGCTCCCCACCACACCATGTGGCTCGCGATGCGGTTGAGCTCCGAGGTGATGACGCGGATGTATTCGGCGCGGGCCGGCACCTCGATCTTCGCGGCCCTTTCGACGGCGCCGACGAACGCGTGCGTGTAATGCATCGCCGAGAGGTAGTCGATGCGGCTCGTGTTCGGGAGAAACTTGGCCCACGTGCGGTTCTCGCCCATCTTCTCGTGCATGCGGTGGATGTAGCCGATGACCGGCTCGGCCCTGGTGATCCACTCGCCGTCCATCGTCATGAGGATGCGCAGGACCCCGTGGGCAGCCGGGTGCTGCGGCCCCAGATTGAGCACGAACGTCTCCTGCGGAGCCCCGCCGGACGGGCCGGCGGGAGGGGCTTCTTTTTGCGCGATCACGGCTTGTAGTCCTTGCGGAGGGGATGGTAGTCCGCGTCCTCCGGCAGGAGAAGGGGCGTCAGGTTCGGGTGTCCGAGGAAGCGGATGCCGAAGAAATCGTGCGTCTCGCGCTCGTGCCAGTTCGCGCCCGGGAAGACGGCGGAGATGGTGGGAAGTTCCGGCTCCGCCCGGGGGACGCGTGCGCGGATGGTCACGCGCAGGGGCGCGACGGGGTGGAAATAGTCGTAGACAACCTCCATCTCCCCCTGCGCCAGCCAGTCGACCCCGGTGACCGCATCCAGGCCGAAACCCTCGCGGTCGAGGATCTCGGCGGCGGCCGCGACCTGTAATGGAGAAACTATTACGTCTAGATCGCAGCCCTTCTGGGAATGGTCGGTGCGCCGCACCGGTCCGGCGGCGGGGGCGGCGCCGTCCTGAGGGGCCGCGGCCGCGGCCTGCCCGAGCAGCTCCGTGAATCGCCCGCAAATCTGGTCGATGGTCGGGCTCATTCCTGCAGTTTGGCCACGGGGAACCGCCGCTTGCCGTTGATCTTTTCCTCCAGCTTCAGGATGCCCTCGATCAGCGCCTCCGGCCTCGGCGGACAGCCCGGCACGTAGACGTCCACGGGGAAGAGCTGGTCGACGCCCTCCACGACGGCGTACTGGCCGGGATAGACAAAGGGTCCGCCGGAGACGGCGCAGTTGCCCATGGCGATGACCCACTTGGGCTCCAGCATCTGGTCGTAAAGGAGCTTCACGGCCGGCGCCATCTTCTTGTTCACGGTGCCGGCGACGATCATCAGGTCGGCCTGGCGGGGCGACGGGCGGAACACCTCGGCGCCAAAGCGGGCGAGATCCCACCGCGCCATGCCGACCGCCATCATCTCGATGGCGCAGC
>PMKA01000392.1 GCA_003157575.1 Opitutia bacterium | reverse complement strand
CCGTCTCTGGCATTGCGGAAATCGGCTTCTTCACCATGATATCGTCCATGCCCGCCACCGCCTATCGTTATCTGACCAATCTTCCTGGAGTCCGCTCCGGACGCACGATTATCGAAGGCACCCGCATCGGGGTGCATGATGTCGTGGGTTTGCTGCAAAACGGCGAAACCATCGACTCGCTTGTTGCGCGCTGCTTTCCAAATCTGACCCGGGCGCAGGTTTACGAGTGTCTCGCTTACTACGAGGATCACCGCGTCGAGATTGACGCCTTTGTCGCCGAGCAAATGAGCGAGGGGCCGGCATGACGTTCTTCCTCGATCAAGGAACCGATCCGAGAGGGTCAAACCGAGGAACGTTGATTCAGACGGTGCAATCTTAAAGAGAGGCAGTGCGTTAGAATCAGAATTCTCGGTGGCTGTGAAATCTTCAAGGAGAGATCGCTCTCACCGCTATGACGGGGACCGGCCGAAGCTTCGGGGGCAGCACGAGGAATGAACCGGAGCTGCATTTGCCGGTCCAGGCATTGCGTCCGTTGGAAAATCGGCCCAAGTTGCCGGCAAAAATCCGGCCCCAGGCACCATGCTTTCTCCTGTTCAATCCGCCGTCGCGCGTGAGCGACCGCATGCGTGAAACCTTACGCCGTTCCAATGTCGGCCGAAGCCCTCACCGCCAGTTCAGGCGCCGCAACTGCGAGCCCGGCCGGTCGTTGATTTTTCTGCCATGAACAGATTCTCCTTCCTTCTGACCCTGTGTTTGTTCGGGGCTGCCGTCCCGCTGTCCGCAGCGGCGAGCCGCACGCCCGTCGTCCTCGACACCGACATCGGCACGGACATTGACGACACGTGGGCGCTTGCGCTGTTGCTTCGTTCGCCGGAGCTCGACCTGAAGCTCGTGCTCACGGAAACCGGCGCCGCCCGCTACCGGGCTGCGGTTGCGGCCAGGCTGCTTGAGCAGGCAGGCCGAACCGACGTGGCCGTCGGTCTCGGCCGCGATTTCGGACCCATGGCGGAGGCGGACCGGAATCTCCAGCCGTGGCTGCGCGATTACGACCTGGCAAAATACCCGGGGCACGTCGACACGGACGGCGTTGGCGCGCTGATCGCGCTTGCGATGAACTCGCCGGAACCGGTCACGATCATCGCGATCGGTCCCGTGCCGACGCTTGCCTTGGCGCTGCAGCGCGAACCGCGCATGGCGGCACGTTGCCGTTTGGTCGGCATGCACGGGAGCTTTGCCACCGGCTACGACGGCGGACCGCCGGCCGCCGAGAACAACGTGAAAGTCGATCCTTCGGCCCTGCGCGCAGTGCTGGCGGCGCCGTGGAAGGACGTGCTCCTCACGCCGCTCGACACCTGCGGCCTCGTGTCATTGAGCGGCGACAACTACAGGGCCGTGTGGTCGGCGGCGCCGACGGATCCGCTGGTGCGGACCGTGATCGAAAGCTACTGCCTGTTCGCGCCGCGCGTGACCTGGATGAAGTGCGATTTCTTCACCACCCGTTCCACAACGCTGTTCGACTGCGTCGCAGTCCATCTCGCATACGCTGAAGACCTCGTCGAAATCGAGCCCGTACGCTTCCGGATCACCGATGACGGCTTCACAATCCGCGACGAAACCGGACCGTTCCGCGCCCGGGTTGCGTTGCGATGGAGGAACCTCCCCGGCTTCGAGGCACACCTCAGCCACCGCCTGCTCGGCCGCGTTCCCTGATTCAAGATCCTGCAGTTGAGGCTTCCGCTTCTGGTAGCTGCGAGCGTAAGCGAGTGGATTCCGCCTCAACTACGGATTCTTGGTTGATTCTGTCGCTGCCCGCCCCCGGCGTTTCGGATTGGCTTCCGGAAGCTACGCCAGCTCCTCGACCAGGACATCGTGGCGCTTGCCGCCGATCGTCAACGCGAGATGGCTGATCTTCTTGCTTGTCCCGGGAATTACCAGCGGGGGCCGTGAAGGGACCTTGATCACCGGCTGCGTCGCAGCAACCGTCGGAGCCGCCACAGGCGCAGCCGCGGGAGCGGCAGGTGCAATGGCGACAGGCGCGGGCGCCGCCGCCTTGGCTTCGCGAGCCTTGAAGAGCTTCTCGAGCTCCTGCGGAAACATCGCATAGATGACGCAATGTTCGTCGTCCGAGGGAAGGCCCTTCTGCGCAAGTTCTGCACGGAGCTTGGGCATGCGCGGCTCGAGCATGTCGGCCGGCCGGCCGACGAAACGCGGTTTGCCGCTGAGTTTCTCGGCGAGCGCCAGAACCTCGGGATCGATCGGTCCGGGCGTCTTTCCGTAATAGCCGAGCGCCACCTTCATCGCTTCGGGCGAGAAACTCTTCCAACGGCCGAATTTCACGTTGAGCATGGCCTGCACACCGACGATCTGCGAAGTCGGCGTCACCAGCGGGATCCAGCCGAGGCACTCGCGCACGTACGGCATCTCGCGCATGACTTCGACGAAACGGTCGCCCATCTTCTGCTCCTTGAGCTGGTTGCGGAAGTTGCTGAGCATGCCTCCGGGCACCTGATAGATGAGCACGTCGTTGTCCACCACCTCGTTCCTCGGGCTGGTGAACGCGGCCAGCTCGGCATAGATCCGCGTGAGTTCTTCACGCAGATGGCTGAGTTTGGCCAGGTCGTAGCTCGGACGTCGCGGGTGACCCGTCAACGCCTGCAGCATGCGCCACGTGTCTGGCTGGCCGGTGCCGTTGGCAAAGGGGGAGATCGAAGTATCCACTGAATCCACGCCCGCCTCGATCGCGGCGTAATAGGCGGCCGCGCCGAAGCCCGCCGTCTCATGGGTGTGAACGACAATGGGGATCTTCACCCGCGTCTTCAGGCCGCGCACGATCTGGAAGGCGATATTGGGCGGAAGCAGGCCCGCCATGTCCTTGATGCAGATTGAATCGCAGCCGATCGCCTCGATCTGCGTTCCGAGTTCGATCAGCATCTCGGGCGTGTGCACCGGGCTGGTGGTGTAGCAGACAACGCCCTGCGCGTGCTTGCCGGCCTTCTTCACCGCGCGGACCGCAGTCTCGATGTTGCGAAGATCGTTGAGCGCGTCGAACACGCGGAAGATGTCCATGCCGTGCCGGGCCGAGGTCGTGACAAACGCCTCGACGACATCGTCGGGAAAATTCGTGTACTGCACGATGTTCTGGCCCCGCAGCAGCATCATGTGCGGGGTCTTCGGCGCCAACTTCTTGACGGCGTCGAGCCGGTCAAACGGGAATTCGGAAAGAAAACGCAATCCGGAATCGATCGTCGCGCCTCCCCATGTTTCAAGGGCGCCGAAGCCGACTGTGTCGAGCTCGGGCGCGACGGTCGCGATCTGGCTCGTCGACATGCGGGTGGCGGCCAGCGACTGGTGTCCGTCACGCAGGACGGTATTGTTGAAGATTACGGGAACAACGCTCATGGTGAAATAGAACCTTCCAACGTGCTCGAATACCGCCGCGGGCTCAACTTCAACCGCAATAAATCGCTCCCATCGTCCGGATTACAAGCGGAGGTTCTTGATCCTGTTAGGGAAGCTGAATCCCTCCCGAAGAGACATGGGCGCGCCTGCGTCCCGGTTTAAGTTGCCGCAGGAGCCGCGATCGAAGAGACATGCGGCCGTGCGCCAGAATACTCCTCCATTGCCCGTTGTCGCCGCCGTGATCGAGCGCGACGGTCGCGTGTTGATCGCGCGACGGCCCGCGCACAAGCGCCAGGCACTCAAATGGGAATTTCCCGGGGGCAAAGTCGAGCCGGGGGAGACCCCCGAAGCTGCGCTCGTCCGCGAGATCAACGAAGAACTCTCATGTGAGATCCGCGTGATCCGCCCGTTGCCGCGCTCCCTCCACGCCTATGACTGGGCGACGATCGAGCTGATCCCCTTTGTCTGCTGCCTTGCCCCCGGCTCGCCGGAGCCCCGGGCGTTGGAACATTCTGCCATCGCGTGGGTTCGGCCCGCCGAGATTCACGGTTACGACCTCGCCGCCGCCGATCTGCCCGTGGTCGAAGCGCTGCGGACCGGTCCTAAATTGCCTGCGCCCGGCGGGAGTGGCGCCCTTTTCCCGGCTTGAATCACAGGCAACCGGCAGATCCGTTCCCCCTGCGTCCAGCCATCATTTTTTTGTCCCCCGACGACCTCCTTGGTGCTAGGCTGCTGCCATGCCCTTCCGGATACTAGATCCCGCCGCCGCCGCCGACTACCTGCATGTGACCCCCGTCGAACTGGAGCAACTGGTGAAGTCGACCGACATTCCTCACCAGAACCGGGGCAGCCGGGTCGTTTTCGTGCGCGGCGAACTCGATGCGTGGGCCTCGCAGCGGATACTCGGCATGCCTCCGAAACGCCTGGCGGCCTATCATCAAAAATCGACCCTGGGAACGCGTGCAATCCTCGCTCATGAGACGCTTCTCCCTGACCTGCTGCAGGCCAGCTTCATTGCCGCCGCGATGACGTCGAAGACGAAGAAATCCGTCATCCGGGACATGGTCGCCCTGGCCGAGGGCACGGGACGTGTGCTCGATCCGGCGGATCTCCTTGCGAGCGTCGAACAACGGGAGGAGCTCTGTTCGACCGGTCTCCCGGGCGGCCTCGCGATCCTCCATTGCCGGAATATCCAGCCCTACCGCTTCGAGGACTCGTTCATCGTCCTGGGCCGCACGATGCAGGAAATCCACTTCGGTGCGCCCGACGGCCGGCCCACATGGCTCTTCTTCCTGATCTGCTGCCAGGATGAGCGCATCCATCTGCACACGCTGGCCCGCCTTTGTCTTATCGTGCAAAAGACCGAGATCGTGTCCCGCCTCCTCGCGGCGCCCGACGCCGCCGGGATGTATTCCGATCTGCTCGAAGCCGAACAAAACGCCCTGGCCGGCAAGAAAACGCCCCCCGGCGCGGTTGCTTCGTCCGGCACGTAGCCTCCTTGTTCAGGAAGATCCCGCCCTGCCTCGCGGACAGGGATGGCTATCGCGTGACGGCTCCACAAACCTGCTCACGGGCGATGCTGGAGAAAGAACCGCCCGCAAGCGGGCTCCTACAACTCCATCCCAATCCTGTCCGCGGATCGGAGTCCGGCCTGCCAACCTCACCCCGCCTGCTCAAGCTCCCCGATCAGCGCCAGGACGCGCTCCTCAATGGCCGCGAGCGCAACCTCCGCAGTGGCCGCATCGAGATCGCTGATCTTCCAATACATGATCCGGTGCTCCCAGGCGGGATGGAGCCGGGCGACCATCGGCCGGTGCTCCTCCTCCTTCAACGCCACAACCCGCGCGGCGCGCAGGAGATCGGCCTCCTGCACCTGAACCGGCTCCTCCCCCGTCGTGTCGCGGGGAATCCCCCGTTCCTTCATCCGCCGGGCTGTAAAGGGCGAAAGCCCGGGCGGCGCGAAGTTGATCGCCAGACCGCGTGAAAACGCTCGCCAGCCGAGGCCGCGTCGGGACGCCTCGTGGTTGAACAGCGCCTCACAATAACGGCTCCGGTAGTAGTTCCCCGTGCAAATGAACAGGATCTCTCGCATGCGTGCGCTCAAGCAAACGCCAGGGGCGGCACGGCTGGCAAGCATGGCGTGCCCAAGCACCTCCGCCCGGATGTCTCACATCGAGGCTTGAGGCCGCCGTTTCGACAGGCGCCGAGATCGAGGGGCTCACGCCCACAGCCACACTTTTCACCAAACCGCCTCAACGTTCGAGGACCACGACGCTTGCGATCGATTTCTGGTGGTTGCTCTCCCCGCCTCCGGAACCCTGCACCTCCCTGATGTGCCGCACTGCCACGAGCCGGTCCCCGGTGTGGCAGAAGCGGAACTGCTCGGTCTCGGTGGATTCAAACGTGACCAACAGCAGGATCCGCCCCTTGAGGCGCACGCGGTAGTCCGCCGCCACCGGCAGGCCGTCAGCGCCTGTCCAGACCAGGGCGGTGGCATCTATTTGCTTGATGATCTTGCGGCTGTGCTCGTTCAGAGGCGGAGTGACCTTGAATGTCAGCCTCCGGACCGGCTGGCCCTCCAACGTGTCGGCCTCCTCCCCGGTCAGCTGCGCCATTTCAAGCTTCGCAAGCAGGTCCGGCGCCGCATTCAGGTAGCTGCCCAGGCGCGTGGCCGTCAGCTCGTCCATCGCACGGCCGGCCCCGGACGGTTTGTCAGGATCAAGCACTTCCACATGATGCTCTGCGGCCGTCTTTTCGACGAGCGAACGGTTCCAGAAAATCCGCAGCCCCTCGGGGCCATCCTCGACGAGGGCCGTCGCCTTTCCTTCGTCGCCCACGAGCTTGCTCACATCGCCGTTGCGACCCGAGGACTGGAATTCGACGCGTGCCTTCACCGGGTCGCGCCCGCCGAGCCTGGTCAGCGCCGACTTGAGGTCCGACTGCGGGTCGGCGCGCAAAAGGGAGCAGGCAAACAACAGGATCAGGACGATTCGCATATGAAGTTCTCCGACCCCGGGAAAAGTCACCGGATCCCCGGCAGCCTGTCGCGACTCCGGTCCGACAGACCCCTCCATCGTCAACTCATCTCGGAAAGGCCCTGCATCAACACCGCCAGACAGGTCAGATTCGTGAGCTGATGGCCGATGGCGCTGGCCCGGTCGACATCTCCCGGTTTCTCCGCCGCCGTGCCCAGCCGTCGCTGAATGTCGTAGAGCTCCTTCTCAAGCACCGGAGCGTCGGCGTGGGCTTTGTCGACGATCTCCCGAAGCGATTGCCGCCGTGCGAGAAAAGGCGTCTGACTGTCGTGGGCATGGATGTCCAGCGCCGCACGGAGGTCATAGACGGAGTGATCACATTCTTTTTGGGGCATAATCGGCAAAGCCGATGTTCAACACCTTCTTCCAAAAGCTCAATTTGATTTATCGGACAGGTGTCTTTTTCCTTGCATTCACGCCCCCGGCGCCCGGATGCACGGGCGCGGCCCGCGCACCCTTCATGCCGCGAGTGCGTGGCAGCGGCGGGCGAGCTGCCGGTCAGTCATCGGTCCCGCGTGCGCCAGAAGCCAGATCCCCTCAGGCTCCCACAGGCTCACTCGGAGGGGTTCAAGCAGCCGCCGCGGAATGTCCGGGTCCGTGATCTGCCGCAGGATTCCAAGGGTCTGGCGCGAGGCAGGCAGCCCCAGCCATTCAAGCACGCCGAAGACCCCGCTGCGTTCGTAGATCGCGGAGATCTCCTCCCAGCGGGATGCCTGTGCTCCGCGCAGGGTTGCGTGATTGGCCAGAAAAGCCGTCAGCGCGGGCGTCGCCGCCAGCTCCGCCAGCAAGGCGGGACAACGCAGGATGACCTGGAGCGCCCCCAGCCGGCCGAAGCGGAACCTGCCGAGAAACGCCCGTTCCTCGCCCGGCATGAATTCGGAATAGCGGCGCCAGCCGGCATCGTCCAACGCGACGGCGCCTGACGCGACGACGTCCTCGGACGGAGCCGTGGGCGCCCATTTGCCGCCCGTCGTTTCGCGTTCAAAGCGCACCTCGGGCCAGAGCGTCGCGCGCCAGCGCGCGCCGAGATGCGACCAGGAGAGTTCGAGCGGGGAGTCGATTGTGAAGGATGCGAGAGGTTTCATGGACGCCATAATAGCCCGTGGGGTGAGACATTGCTTGTCTCAGTCTCGGAATCCGGCCAGATTATTTCCATGATCCCGCGCGCCTCCCTTTCCCGCCCTCCGCTCGAACGCATGCTCCGGATCCACGAGGAACTGCGGTGCAACGCCCTCGTCAACTGCACGAGGCTGGTGAAACTCCTCGAAGTCTGCCGCAGGACCGTGGTGCGGGACATCGCGTTCATGCGCGACCGCCTGGACCTGCCGATCGAGTTTGACCCGCGGATCCAGGCCTACCGCTACACCCAGCCCGTCAACGCATTCCCGACCGTCCAGGTTACCGAGGGGGAGCTTCTGGCGCTGCTCGTGGCGCGCCGCGCCCTGGAGCAATACCGCGGAACGCCGTTTCACCGGCAGCTGGAAATCGCCTTTGACAAGCTGGCGGCGGGACTGAAGGACCGGATCTCTTTCTCCCCGGCCGACGAACTGCGCGCCGTTTCCTTCAAGAACATCGGCCTTGGCAAGGCGGACCTGACGGTCTTCAACGCCCTCAGCTCGGCCGTGCTTCACCAGGCGGAGGTGGAATTCGACTACCGCAAACCCGGCGAGGAGGGGGCGGCCCGCCGCCGCGTGCATCCGTACCATCTCGCCCACCGGGAGAACCTCTGGTACCTCATCGCCTTCGATCCCGAGCGTTCGGCGATGCGGACGTTCGCCCTGCCGCGCATCACCGCCGTCTCCCCGACCGGGGCCGGCTTTGTCCGTGCGCCGGATTTTTCACCGGAGAAGTTCTTCGCAAATGCGCTGGGCATCCTGGGCGGCGACCGGAACTACCTCGTCGTGATCCGCTTCAACGCCGGGGTCGCCGACCGCGTGCGGGAACGCGAATGGCACGAGTCCCAGGAGATGCGCGCCCTTCCGACGGGCGGCCTGGAACTGCGCCTGCGTCTGGGGGCGCTGGCCGAGATCGAGCGCTGGGTCCTTGGATGGGGCTCCGCGGCCGAGGTCATCGCCCCGGCCGAGCTCCGCGCGCGCATCCGCTCGACCGTGAATGCGCTCGCTTCGACCTATGCCGACTGAGCCGGACCGGTGCGCCCCGTCGGAATTACCCTTTGCCTCTTCCGCGGAAATCCGCCAATCAAGGCTCCCATCATGAATCCCCAAGCAGACGTTTTCATCGGCACGGACAGCGGCGCCACGACTTCGAAAACCGGCGGCGTGTGGGCGGATGGCTCCGCCGTCTCCACCAAACTCCTGCAAAGCTCCACCAACACACAGGCCGGCACCCAGGCGGTGATCCAGGGCTGGGTCCAGGGAGCAAACGGGTTTCTCGCCGAAAACCACCTGACGTGGAAACAGGTCCGGGCGGTGGGCCTTGCGATCCCCGGCCCCTATCAGCGCTACGGCGTCCTGGCGCGGTCCGCCAACCTTCCGGCGGCCTTCGAAGGCTGGGATTTCCGCGCGGACTACGCGCGGGCGCTCGCGGCCGCGGCCGGCCGGCCGGTGGATCTTTTTGTCGGCAACGACGGCAAGTTCGGCGGGGTCGCGGAAGCCCGGGTGGTCCGCGGCGGCACGCGGGCCTCCGTGCTCATGCTCGCGCCCGGCTCCGGCCTCGGCTGCGCCTACATCGGGCAGGACGGGCTGCCGCTGGACGGCGACACCCTGGCCGGGATGGAGGCCGCGCACATGCCCGCCCCGCTCCACCTGCTGGGCGTCCGGCCCTACCCCTGCGGCTGCGGCCGCACCTGGGGCTGTATTGAAGCATACACTACAATTTCGGGGCTGCAGTACCTGCTGGCCGACAGGCTGGCGGAGCATCCGGAGCACGAGCTCGCGCGATCCACGCTCCCGGTCCGCGAAAAGGTCCTGTCGTTGCGCGGCCGCGCCCAGAAGGGCGATCCGCTGGCGGCCGGGATCTTCGACTTCCAGGCGCGTGCGCTCGGCCTCCACGCGGCGGTGCTCTCGCTCGCCCTGGACCCGGGCTTCGTGATCATCGGGGGCGGACTGATGGATCCGGAGGCGACAACCCCGGAGTTCCGCGAACGCTATCTGCGCGTCTTCCGCGAGGCGGCCCTGCCCTACCTGTGGCCGGCGCAGCGGGCGACGATGAAGATCCTGCCCGCCTCCCTCGGGGATCTTTCCCAGGCCATCGGCGCCGCCCTCGTGGCCCTCTATTCGGCGAAGTCGTAGGAGCCCGGAGAACGAAGCCCGGCGGGCTCCCGGTAAAAGGGTTGCCCCTGGCGGCCGGCGGTTGTAGCATGGGCTCCTTTCAAATGTCGGGAATCTCCACTGAGCTGTTCATCCTGGGCCTGTTATTGGTGGTCAACGGGCTCTTCGCCATGGCGGAGATCGCGATCGTCTCGGCGCGAAAGGCCCGTCTCAAGCAGCTCGCCGACGAGGGCGACGAGGGAGCCCGGGCCGCACTCGATCTTGGATCCCAGCCCACCCGGTTCCTTTCCACCGTCCAGATCGGCATCACGCTGTGCGGGGTCCTGGCCGGCGCCTTCGGCGCCTCCACCCTCGCCGCGCAGGCGTCCGCCTGGCTCGGACGCTTTCCTTCGCTCGCCCCCTGGGCCGACTCCATCGCATTCGGGGCGGTTGTGGCCCTGATCACGTTCTTCTCCCTCATCGTCGGCGAACTCGTCCCGAAGCGCATCGCCCTCAGCAACCCGGAGCGCATCGCGCGCTTCGTCGCGGGCCCCCTCCAGGCGCTCTCGCGCGCCGTGTCACCCATCATCGACGTCTTCAGCACCGCCACGGACCTTCTGCTCAAGCCGTTCGGCCTGACGGGCCGCCAGGAGACGCCGGTGACCGACGAGGAGGTCAACATCCTCGTCGAACAGGGCATGAAGGCGGGCGTCTTCCACCAGGCCGAGAAGGACATGATCGAGGGCGTCCTGCGCCTCGACCAGCTGCCCGTCACCGCGATCATGACCTCGCGGCCGAAGATCATCTTCCTCAACATCGACGACGCCGAGGACGTCAACTGGCGCAAGATCGTCGCAAGCGGGCACTCGCATTTCCCCGTCTACCAGGACAACCGCGACCAGGTGCTGGGCATGGTCGCCGTGAAGGCGCTCTGGGCGCATTCGGCCATCGGCATCCAGACCAGCCTCAAGAACCTCCTGACGCCGCCGCTCGTGGTGCCGGAGACGATGAACTGCGTACAGCTCCTCGAATCGTTCAAGAAGTCCGGCCGGCACACCGCCCTCATCGCCGACGAATTCGGAAGTATTCAAGGATTGGTTACGCTCATCGACGTGCTCGAGGCGATCGTCGGCCACATGCCGGCGCAGGGGCAGCACGACCAGCCCCAGGCCAAGAAGGGCGAGGACGGGTCCTGGTCGATCGACGCCACGCTCTCCATCAACGAGCTGAAGACCATCCTCCATCTCAACGAGCTGCCCCAGGAGGCCGAGGCCGACTACCAGACGCTGGGCGGCCTGGTCATGACCCGCTTTGGCCGCATCCCGGTGGCCGGCGACCGGTTCGAATGGGACGGCTGGCGCTTCGAGGTCGTCGCCATGGACCGCCATCGCGTCGACAAGGTCGCCGTCACCCGCCTCCCGGCCGCCGCGGCGCCGGCGCCGTAGCCCGCCTCTTCACGACCGCGGGGGAGCAGCACAGCCCCCGGCCGCGCGACGCCAGGGGCTGCCGCGCCCGCATCGCCCGAAGATCCGATGCGGTTCAGGCGACCGCCGCAGGAGCTTGCATGGACAGGCCTCAGCCGCCCGATTCCTTCAGGGCCTTCAACACGTCGGCCGCCTGCTGCCTCGTCGAGGCCTTCAGGTCGCGCCACACGATCCGGCCCTCCTTGTTGATCAGGAACGACTGGCGAGAGGCGATGGCCCCGATCGCGGGAATCTCGTGCACCGGCACGCCAAAGGCGTTGATGACGGTGCGGTCCTTGTCGGCGAGGAGCGTGAACGGAAGATGGTATTTCTCCTTGAACGCCTTCTGCGCGGGCACGTCGTCCGTGCTGACGCCGATGACGGCGACCCCCTTGTCGGAGAGATCCTGATACGCGTCGCGAAGGCTGCAGCCCTCCGCGGTGCATCCCGGGGTGTCGGCCCTGGGGAAAAAATAGACGAGGGTGTACCCCTTCGGATAGACGGCGCCCAGGTCGAACGGGGCGCCGGCCTCCGTCACGCCGCTGACAGAGGGGGCGGAAGCGCCCACCGCAAGCGGTTCGGCGCGGGTCGTGTTGAACAGTGTGAAGAATCCCATGGCAAGAAGCACTCCGATGAGCCTGCGCATGAGCAACCAATAGCCGGGAACGGCGCTTTCGCAAATGGCGCCCGCAATTCCCCCTGGAGCGGTTCCATCAAAAGTGCGGACCCGCCGTCGCGTTCCATAGAAATCCAATCTATAAGCGGGCGGCGTCCATCGCCCGACCGTTGCTCATACCGCCGCCGTCGACCGCGCCGGCGGAACTTCCCGGCCCCATGCCAGTCACATCCTTCCCATCCGCGATCCGTTCGCGGCAACTAATCAGAAATAACCATGACCAAGAAAATAACCAATAGAACCCTACTCATCGCCACCGTCGCGGCCTTCGGCTTCGCGGTCGCGAGTTTTGCCCAGGGCAATCCGACCGCAGGCTCCGCCGCAGGAACCGGCCTTCTCGGGCAGTCCTACGCCGGGGTCAATTACGGCTACACCTTCCTCCACGACACTCCGGTGTCGGATGTGCAGGCCGTCGGTTTGGAATACAACCAGCCTCTCAACACCGGCTTTGACTTCAATCTCGGGCTCTCGAACGCCTGGAGTTCGCGTTTCTCCAACACGCGCGCGAAGCAGCAGGACATCGACGCAAGCGCCGTCGCGTTCATTCCCGATCTCACGTGGGGCCGCCCCTTCGTCGGAGTCGGCGCCGGCTGGGTCTGGACGAAGACGGGCAGCCTGAAGGACAACTCGCTTGTCGTGAATCTCGACACCGGCGTCGAGTTTCAGGTCACGAGAGAATTCTCGCTCACGCCCCTGGTGGCCTTCACCGACGCCACCTCGTTCCATACGGACAACAAATGGAACTACGGCGTGAAGGCCAATTACTGGGTCACCCGCGAATGGTCGCTGACCGCCTCAGTCCTGCGCAACAACAGGATCGACACGACCTGTTCGCTGGGCCTCAACTATCGCTTCTAAACGCAGGTCAGGCTCCGGGCTCCTGAGCCTGGCGCAGATCGCGGCCCCGTCGGGAAACCGCCGGGGCCTTTTTTTCCCCGGACAACTCGCGGAGGCGCGACACCCTCGTCGCGCGGGTTATCGGAAATGCGGCGGGCGCGCCGCGTCTCCAAAACACAGCCGGCGGCGGCGCCGGGCGCGTCACTCCAGCCCGCTCACGTTCACATCGCCCGGATAGGACACGCTGAACTTGACCGGCACTTCGCGCTTTTCGCCCGGTTTGAGATCGATGCGCCACACCAGGACGCCGTCCTCCTCGCGGGTCGCCTCCTTCGGCTGTTCCTTCGTCCCCACCGTCTTCTCGGCGGGCGCGATCAGGCTGACCTCGATCTTCTCGTTGCGTGAGACCGGCAGCGGCTCCTTGAAGACGACCCGCTCGGCTGTCTTCTTGTTGTTCGCGACGGTCACGAGGATGTCGTAGGTCACGCGCCGGCCCTTGTTGGTCAGCCCGGTGTTCTCGCTGAAACGATTCACGAGCTTTCGCTTGATCGCGATGCCGTCGTCCGCGCCGAGCCGGAGCTCGAACTTCTCCCCCGGCATCACGGTCTTCAGGCTGCTTGCGGCGACGAACGTGTCGTCAAGGAACGTGTTCATCGCGCCGGCCAGGAACGGATAGTCGGTGTTGTTCACCGCGTAGGCGCTGAGGAACGCCGCTTCAAGCACCTTGGGGGTGGCCTGATATTGCAGGTTCGCGGCGAGCTTGGCCGAAGCGATGCTGACCTTCTGAGTGGTGTTGTTACTCGGCAGGGTCACGGCGACGGGAATCTTGAACGTCGCGCTGGTGGCGCC
>PMKA01000419.1 GCA_003157575.1 Opitutia bacterium | reverse complement strand
TCGTGCAGGCGCTCGACACGCGCGAGCAGGCGTCGTTTGTCGTCCAGCGCATCAAGGGGCTCGTCGAGGAGGGCCGGGCGCTGGCCGACATCGCCGTGCTCTACCGGGCGCACTTCCACGCGCTCGACCTGCAGCTCGAACTCTCGCGGCTCGGCATGCCGTACGTGATCACGAGCGGCGTGCGGTTCTTCGAACAGGCCCATATCCGCGACCTCGTGGCGATCCTGCGCTTCGTCTACAATCCCGCTGACACCATGGCCTGGCAACGCATCGCCGTGCTGCTTCCACGGGTCGGCGACAAGGGCGCCCAGAAGCTGCACGCCGCAGCCCTGGCCCGCGCCCGGGCTCTTCAATCCGACCTTGTCGACGCCCTTGCGGGTGAGGATGTGCTGGCCAGAGTCCCCAGGGAGTCCAGGGAGGAATGGCCCCGCCTTGTCACTTCGCTGCAGCAGATCGCGGCCACGCTCCGGCGCGAGCGGCCGTTCAAGACGGTGGAGGTCGCCATCGAAGGATGGTACGGGGATTATCTCAAGGGAGCCTATGCCAACTACGCTTCGCGGCTGGACGATCTGAAATCGCTCATTGGCTTCGCCTCGCGCTTCGACGACATGCAGGACCTGCTGGCCCAGATCCAACTCCTCAATTCCGAAACCAGCGACCGGCAGGTCGACCCGGAAGCCGATGCGCTCCGCCTTACCACCGTACACCAGGCCAAGGGCTTGGAATTCGGCGTCGTGTTCATCCTGGGTCTCGCGGACGGCATGTTCCCGCTGCGCCGCGCAATCGAGTCGAACGATCTTGAGGAGGAACGGCGCTTGTTTTACGTGGCCGTGACCCGGGCCAAGGATGAGCTTTATCTCTGCTATCCGAGGGTGAATTCCAAGGGCGGCCCCGCGACGCTGCTTACGCCCAGCCGGTTTCTGACGGAGGTGTCCGAGGACCTCCGCCAACCCCTGAGACTCCGCCGCAGCTGGGGCTGGTGATCCGGCGCTTCGCGGCGGGTCCCTCTGGCTCCGCTGCTTCCGCGCCCGCGACGATGCCGGCCGCCCGGCGCCGAATCCTGTTGCCCGGGCGCCGGTTCAGCCGTCCTCGAGAAAACCCGCGAATGACTGTTCGGGCAGGGTTCCCTGACTCATCGCCGCGTATCCGATCTGGCTCTGGATGTTCACAAATGCTCCCATGAGTGCGTCGCTCCGGCAGACAAGCCTCAGCCGTTGAACCTGACAACGACAGGTGCATGTGATTTCTTCGAAGAAGGACTGCAAAACCTGGTCAGTCTTTTGACGGTCGCCTCCGCAATCCCAGAAGACGTTGAGGTGAATTCTCGCGTTCATCTCATTCATGCTCACCAGCGGATGAACTCCCAGGAAGAACTTCCGGTATTTCCTCCCCAACTCGCAATAATACATGAGGCTCAGGATCGCGACGAACTGCAACGCCTCCTGCATCGTCGTCTCCGGGACCCATATCAGCCCCGGCTCGGAGCCGCGGTAAACCGCGCTGACCTTGTCATACGATTTGAATGCCTCCAGCTCCTCGTAGAACGCGAGCGTGGCCGGCAGGGCGTGGCAGAATTTCGCCCGCTCCTTTTCCGGGCACACCGGACATGGCTTGAATGCGGCAGCGGCCCTGATCCGGGTTGGAAGCTGTTCCAGATTTGCCGCAAAGTTGCGGGCAAACGCCTCTATCCTCGCGCGCGTGAGCACGATCCTTTTCCCGCCGGTGAACAGTAGATAAAGCCCGTGCTCCTTGAAATCACCGGCATCCATCTTCAGCTCGCTCCTTTCCTGTTCGGAAACGGGGCTCTTCGGACCGGATTCTGCGGGAATGTTCATTGAATAGAGCGAGCCGCAATACGTTGAACTCCTTAAGCGGAACAAACGGGGAGATGGGTCAATGGTCCGGCGTATTCAACCGGGAACGCGCGCTCCGAATATAGAAGCCTGCGTGCAATCCGCAAACCGGATTGACGCTTCACGACGAGCCGGATCACGCGATCGAACCCAGGAAAGAGCCGCCAGGTCGCCGGGTCGGCGGCGGTGGACGAGCGCAGGCATTGAATCGACACGGCTTCAGATGCACATAGGCTTCCGCCATGGAGAAATCCGATCCATCCACCCCGGAACCCGTCATTGTCCGGGAAACGCCCATTGAACTCTGCCAGTTCCTGAAGTTTGGAGGGCTGGCAGGTACCGGAGGGGAAGCCAAGCAGCGAATCGCCGAGGGGGAAGTCCTGGTAAACGGCGTCGTCGAAACCCGGAAGCGAAAGAAGCTCGGGCCTGGCGACACCGTCACCCTCGACGGGCGAACGCTGCTTGTGCAAGTGAGCTAAATTGTCACAACTTTCAGCGACACCCCGTGAACATGACCTCCTTGCCGAAAATGCCCTTGCTGGCCGCCGCGCTCCTGCTCTTCAGCGCATCTCTATTCGCGGAAGAGTCCCGTCCGCGCTACCTCGACCCCGCCCAGCCGGTCGAAACCCGTGTCCGCGATCTGGTCTCGCGCATGACGCTCGAGGAAAAGGCCTCGATGATGCAAAACACCACACCGGGTGTCCCGAGGCTCGGCATATCCAGGTACGATTGGTGGAGCGAGGCGCTGCACGGCGTCGCCTATTCCGGCACCGCAACGGTGTTTCCCCAGGCCATCGGCCTCGCCGCAATGTGGGACGAGCCGCTGCATCACGAGATCGCGCACGTCATCGGCGTTGAAGGGCGCGCGAAGTTCAACGGCTATGCCGGCACGGAGCTGGCGGGCACGATCTTTCACGGTCTCACGTTCTGGTCGCCGAACATCAACATCTTTCGCGACCCACGCTGGGGGCGTGGTCAGGAGACCTATGGCGAGGACCCGTTCCTCACGTCGCGCCTCGGAGTGGCCTTTGTGCGCGGCCTGCAGGGCGAGGATCCCAATTATCTGCAGGCTGCAGCGTGCGAGAAGCATTACGCGGTGCACAGCGGGCCGGAATCGCTGCGGCATATCCTGGACGTGTCGCCACCGGAGGCAGACTTGTATGAGACGTACCTGCCGGCGTTCGAATCCCTCGTACGAGAGGGACACGTTGAAATCGTGATGACGGCATACAACTCGCTGTACGGCACGCCCTGCTCGATCAATCCGCTCCTTTACTCGCAGCTGGAGAAATGGGGATTCAACGGCCACGTGACCTCGGACTGCGGGTCGGTGGCCGATCTCACCCACTCGTACAAGCGCTCGGCCGACGATGCGGGAGCGGAGGCGTTGGTCCTGAAGGCGGGGATGGATGTGACCTGCGGCGGGGAGGCTCCGGGCATCGTCGAGGCGGTCCGGCGCGGCCTCATCACCGAGGCGGTGGTCGATCAGCGCCTCACTGCGCTGCTGCGGACGATGTTCCGCCTGGGATTCTTCGATCCAAAGGACAGCGTGCCCTACAACCGGATCAAGCCCTCCGAGAATGACACGCCTGAGCATGCTGCCCTGGCGCTTCGCGCCGCGCGCGAATCGATTGTGTTGCTGAAGAACGACGGTGTGCTGCCGC
>PMKA01000038.1 GCA_003157575.1 Opitutia bacterium | reverse complement strand
TTCGAGTCCGATCCCGGGCACCAGCCGCCTGGCCGGGGCTGCGCCGGGGAGTCTCGCCAAAAAGGACCGTGGACGGCGGCATCTGCTTCGTCGGCCAGGACGCGCGCCGCTGGCGTCCGTCGGAGGTGTTTCCGAGGGAAAGGAGAGACATGACCCGGTTAGAATTGCCCTCCAACTACCGGTGTGAGAATGGCACTTTCAATTCGTCCACTGTGGAAAACCGATGTTGCGCGGAAAATCCTCCTGGGTCAGAATAGTGCAACAACTCCGCACAATGCCCCAGAGGAGAACACAGCAGGAGATTGATCGACCATTCACAACTGCGTCAGAGCACGCGGTCTTGGTCGCCTTCCCCGTCTGCCTCGTTCAAGCTTTCGAACAATGACCGCCGAGACGCACCGTCAGTTAGCCACCTTTATTTGGGACATCTGCAATCTCCTTCGCGGCCCGTATAAGCGGAACGAATACCGGAAGGTGATCCTGCCGCTGACCGTGCTCCGGCGGTTCGACTGCCTGCTGGCGCCCACGAAATCGCGAGTTTTGGAGGAATTCCGTGCCCTCAAGGGCAAACCGGAGAACATCATCCGCCACAAGCTCCAGCAGGTCATCGACCGCCCGTTCTACAACTTGTCCAAGCTCGATCTGGCAAAGCTGCTCGACGATCCCAACCAGCTCGCTCCCAACCTCAACAGCTACATCAACGCCTTCTCGCCCAATGTGCGCGCGATCATGGAGCGGTTCGCGTTCGACCAGCAGATAGCAAAAATGGCCGAGAAGGGGCTCCTGTACGAAGTGATCAAGGCCTTTGCCCGGGTCGATCTTTCACCGGAGCGGGTGGACAACGGCCAAATGGGCTATGTCTTCGAGGAGCTCATTCGGATCGGCGCCGAGCAATCGAACGAAGAGGCCGGGGAACACTTCACCCCACGCGAGGTGATCAAGCTCATGGTCAACCTCCTCCTTTCTCCGGAGAAGGACCTCGCGCGCAGCCACGTCGTAAAGACCATCTACGATCCTGCGTGCGGCACCGGCGGCATGCTCTCGGTTGCCGAGCAATACATTCACGATCTCAATTCCAGAGCCAACCCCCATCTTTTCGGCCAGGATTGGAACGACGAGGCTTGGGCCGTCTGCAAGTCCGACATGCTCATCAAGGGCGCGGACGCCGACAACATCATCCTCGGCGACACGTTCACCAAGGATGGCTTCGGGCGCGATGGTAGTGGAAAGAAGATCCTCTTCGACTACATGCTGGCCAATCCGCCGTTCGGCGTGGAATGGAAGCAGCAGCAGCGGTTCATCGAGCAGGAGCGGGACACCCTCGGCTACGACGGCCGCTTCGGCGCCGGTCTGCCGCGCGTCAACGATGGGGCGCTTCTCTTCCTCCAGCACATGCTCTCGAAGATGCGGGCACCGAAGGACGGCGGCAGCCGCCTCGCCATCGTCTTCAACGGCTCGCCCCTTTTCACCGGCGACGCCGGCGGCGGCGAATCGGAAATCCGCCGCTGGATCATCGAAAACGACTGGCTGGAGGCCGTCGTCGCCCTTCCCGAACAGCTTTTCTACAATACTGGCATCTCCACCTATCTTTGGGTGCTTACGAACCGGAAAGAGAAGCCGCGCAAAGGGAAGATCCAGCTCATCGATGCCCGAAATCTCTGGGTTCAGATGGAGAAGAGCCTCGGCAACAAGCGCCGGAGAATCGGCGACCCGTCCGATGAACGGACGGCCAAAGACCCCGACCAGATTGGCGACCTTTCAAAGATCTTTGGCAATTTCCGCGACGGCGAGACGCGCACCTTCACCGAAGAGGATCCGGTCACCCACCAGCCTGTCCAGCGCGAGCGGGTGGTAAGCAAGATTTTCGACAACGAGGACTTCGGCTATCACAAGATCACGGTCGAGCGCCCGCTTCGGCTGAACTTCCAGGCCACGGCCGAGCGCATCGCCCGGTTGGACGAAGAATCGGGCTTCAGGAACCTCGCCACCAGCGCCAGAAAAAACGAGGAGCAGCGCCTCCAAGAAATCGAGGCCGGCAAGGCCCGCCAGGAAGCAATCCGCGAATTGCTCCGGGCGTTTGGCAAGGAGACCGATCGACAGCTATTCAAGGATCGCAAGCTGTTCCTCGCTGCGCTGAAGAAATCCGACCGCGCCCACGATGCCCGCCTCGACGCCACCGAGCTCAAGGCCATTCTTGCCGCACTCGGCGAACGCGACGAGACGGCCGAGATTTGCCGCGACCGGGATGGCCAGCCCGAGGCGGACGCCGACCTCCGCGACACCGAGACCGTTCCGCTCAAGGAGAGCATCGAGACCTACTTCAAGCGCGAGGTGCTGCCCCACGCGCCCGACGCGTGGATTGACCACGAGAAGACCAAGGTCGGCTACGAAATTCCCTTCAACCGCCACTTCTACGTTTTCAAGCCACCGCGTCCCCTGGCTGAAATCGACGCCGAGCTGAAGGGCGTCACCGACCGCATCCTGACCATGATCAAGGGGCTGACGAAATGAGCTGGGCGCCGCGTCCGTTGGCTGGACAAGATTCCTCTCGCCCAATTGTCTCGGCACTGCTGAGACAATTCCTCCGTCCGGATACGCCTCGAAAAACTGCCGCATCCGGAACAGGTTGGGTCGCGTGAAGCCGCGCAACCCAGGCTGGCTCTTCGCCAAGTATGCGGCTAGCTCGGGAATGACGCCGTCACCCCACTCGGCGCTTCCTATTTTGCGGCTGATGATGGCGCCGACC
>PMKA01000089.1 GCA_003157575.1 Opitutia bacterium | reverse complement strand
CGCGACTCCGAAGATCACAAATATTCCCGGCCAGACCAAATAGAACTGTTCCTCAACGGCCAGAGACCACAAGTGAAAACAGGTCGGGTTTGGGAGGATGAAGTTCGTGGTGAAGGTGAGGTTTCCGATCCATGCTGCAGAAGACTGCCGGAAGGGTGTCCAAGCCTGCAATGCGGCCAAGACTGCGAGGTAAGCGAAGTATACCGGCAGGATCCGCAGACCGCGGCGTGCATAGAAACGCCACAGACTTACCCGGCCCTTCTGATCGTGTTCTGCCAACATCAACCATGTGATCAGGAATCCACTGATAATGAAAAAGAGCCGGACTCCGAGGCCGCCGTCAAAAGCCCAGGAGAAGAAGGGAAGCAACCGGGGCGGAAACCCTGCCGCTATTTGGCAGTGTGAACCCAGAACCAAGATGATGCTAATGGCCCTTAATCCATCCAACGAAGGCAATCGCGCGGATGCTGTCACTGCAGTCGTGGTTGTTCCGGATTCTGGTTGAAGAATGACAGGCAATGGAAGGGCATTCTGTTTGTTGGTGACGGAAGCGCCCGAGGTTAACGACGGGGAACGATTCCCAGCCGTTCGGCGATGCGGGCGATACTGCGTCCAACTGTGTGTTCGGAGAGTGCATGGCGCTGGGCGGCGGTGCGCATGCGACGGCGACGCGCCCCGTCGCCCAGGAGCAAGCGGATCTTTTCGGTGAGCTCCGCGGCGTCCCGGTAGATCTCAATTTCCGGGCCAATCTCAAAAAGCCCGTCCAACCCTTCCGTCCATTCCGTGAGGTAGCATGCGCCGAGCATGGTTGCCTCTATGTCTCGCAATCGCGAATAGGTGTCAGGCCGCGAGAACGGTTGCCGGAAACTGGGGAAGCGGTTGATCCCGAGAAGCACGGCGCTTTCGCGGGTGAGGTGGACGTAATCGTCTGCCGTCAGCAACCGGCCCACATAAGCGGTCGGCAATGTCAGCGGACGATCCGGACCCAAGAAGTTCCGTCGAAACCACGCGACGACGCCCTCTTCGCAGAGGAAGCGAGCTTGATTACGCAGCCTCCTTGGCAGGCCAAGCGAAACGACGTTTCCCGGGGGCTGCTCCTTCCATCCGCTCCCGTACGCAGTGAATTCAGCGCCAAGGGCGGCTGCTTTGCCCAGCAGTGATTCACGTACGGGATCGCGTGAACCAATGAAAACGGGCCCCGTCGTTTCTATCTTGGCTGGCGATCGCCAGCGCGGGTCGACCCAGACCGGCATCGGCGCATGGACAAACGGCAGGCCGGCATGATGGTAAAGTGGGAGCGCCTTCGTCTCAGGCACCCAATGGAGATCAAACGGCCGAAAAGCCTCCGGGATTCGTCGAAATTCACGTACGTTGTCGCAGAAGAAATTGACGGTGGGCAGACCAAGCTCCCGGATCGCGCGAACGGCTGACGGATCGATCTGCCTCGGGTAGAGGTAGCTGAGAAGAAGATCCAGACCGGGCGTCCCGCGCGCCACCGCCAGCGTGCGCGACCATTGTTCGTCACGCCAGCGCGGCAGATCGGCATCGGGAAGCGGCAACAGACCGCGCGCCCAATCGGCGCCCGGAATCTCGACAACATCGTGGCCTGCCTCGCGCAGTCCTTCGACGAATTACGTCCGCCAAAAACCATACGCTGGGATCGGATAGAGGTGCGGCGACTGCTGGCATATGAGGAGAATCCTCATTGGAAAACCAGAGTGAGATCGGTGCGCGAGAACAAGGCGTCAGTCTGATCAAGGCCACAACAACTTGGACCGTGCAGTCTTGACGCCCCAAGGTCTCCTCTGCCGCGGCGGGCGGCGGGAGCAGGCTTAAAGCAGCGGTGGAGCCGGTCTCCGACCTGGCCAGCTCCACCGGAGCGGTGCCCAGATTCAGTTTCGGTTTCCCAACCGGTGCTTAAGCCGCACGGCGGCCTTCCAGCCGGCAAGGCGGACAAGGAGCCTAAAGGCTGTGCCTCCGCCTGGCCGAAGCGAGGATCCGCCTAGTGCGGCGGCGGCTTTCTCAGCCTCGCAGGCCACCATCGGAGCATCGGCGTATGCGGCATATGCAAGCCGTTGGAAGAGATGAGCGCAGGCTTTGCGTGTCCGAGGGCTGTCCTCGCGGCCCAGCAAATGTCTTTGGCAGAGCAACTGCGACCGCCAGGCGGATTCCCACGCAGCGGCGGTATGCCGATGGCTGAGGCTGTTCGCGTTTCCGCTCCGATAGAAACATACGGCTTCCGGGCAGAAAACGATGGCATTCGCAGCAAGCGCAACCCTGCAGAAATACTCGCCATCGTCATTCAAGGTCAACGATTCCTCCCAGGGGCCTGCGGCTTCGATGAGAACTCGGGGAACCAACCACGCGGCCGGCACCATCATGCCTTCGCCGGCGAAGCTGAGCGACAACCAGTCTATGGATGGCATGGAACGCCAGTTCCGCTCCGGAACGAACACCGCCTCCGCGGGATCGGACTGAAATCGACCCCAGCGGGCGGAGAAAAGCGACGCGGCAACCATGTTGGCCGCCGCGTCGATCTGGCGTTCGACCTTGTCGGGCGCCAACAGATCGTCGGCATCGAGGAATTGAATGAAATCGCCCCGGGCCTCGCGCAGCCCGGCATTGCGCGCCGCGCTCGCGCCGCGATTTGCCTGAGTCAGCACACGAACTCCGCGCGATTCAAACGAGCGGGCAATTTCCAGGCTGCCGTCGGCGGAGCCGTCGTCGATGAGGATGACCTCTTTTTCCGGCCAGGTCTGCGCCAATGCCGACTCAAGGGTCTCCGCAAGCCACGCCGCAGCGTTGTGGCAAGGAATGACGATTGAGACAAGTGCAGTCATCGCCGATTGACTAATCTGCGGCCGAAATGAACAGACAGTCTCCAACAATCCGAGGTCGCCATTCGCCGGGAGTGTAACCGCGAAAGCACGCCTCAAGTGCCCTGGTCCTTGGATCTCCTTCCCAAGACGCTGGCAGCACGAGGACCAGTCTGCGGACCCGTCCATCCCAGGTCCGGCGCAGGAACCAGTCTAGAGGTCGGTTCATCGCGTCGGTTGAGATCACACGGCTGCGATTCGCCTCCAACGACATGCATGAATCGGAAAAGAAGAAGACCTGTCCGAGGTGCCCGTTCACGATGTCGATGCGACGAATCTCTCCGGCGGCGGCACGCGAGAGGTTCGACTGGGTGATGCCGGACGGCGAAACGCGATCCATGCGGGCGAGCACAACGATCCTTTGAGCCGTGGCAGCCAGACCAAAGGCCATGACCATGACGAGTATCCCGACGAGCACCATGCGTCCTCGACGCGGGAGTGTTGTGCTTTCCGTGCAGATCACGGCCGCCACTGCTATCAAAAGCATGCCTGCGGGGCGGAAATGGCGATCCTCTATGCTGACCGAGGCACCGCCGAGCAGCATCGCCAGCATAACGGCGATGTATACTGCAAGAAACATGGCCGTCATGCGGGCCACTGGGCGAACAGGCGCGAGGGCGTGCAGGCGGACGTAAAACCACAGCCAAAGAGGAATGCACAGCGCCAGGAGCCAGCCAATCCGCTGCCAACCTTCATCAGAAGGCAGATGCAGCGTGAAGAAAAGGCGGCCGACAACGCTTCCCGCCCCCGTTGCCGACAAGAGTGGCCCGAGAAATGGATATCCGATTGCGGCAAGCGACCCCAGTGCCGTTTGACCCAGTGTTCCCGGAGAAGGGCCGCCATTGACCACCCAACGAGCGACCGCCAGCCTTGCAACCACCAGACCGGCGCCGGCCAGAAGACCGGAGGC
>PMKA01000343.1 GCA_003157575.1 Opitutia bacterium | reverse complement strand
GAAATCAAGCGACGGAAGCACTCACATGAACAAACGATTCCTCGGGAAAAGCGGACTGCAAGTCTCGGCCATCGGCTTCGGCTGCATGGGCCTCGATTACGCCTACAGCAACAAGCTGACGAAGCAGGACAGCATCGCACTGCTGCGCGCAGCGTTCGACCGCGGGGTTACCTTCTTCGACACCGCAGAAATGTACGGTCCCTTCACCAACGAGGAGTTGGTGGGCGAAGCGTTCGCGCACTGCCGCGAGAAGGTGGTCATCGCCACGAAATTCGGGATCAAGCTAGTAGACGGCAAGCAGGCTCAGGACAGTAGGCCAGAGAGCATAAAGCAATCGGTCGAGGGCTCTCTTAAGCGACTCAAGACCGACTACATCGATCTCTATTACCAGCATCGGGTCGACACACAGACGCCAATCGAGGAAGTGGCCGGAGCGATCCAGACCCTGATTAAAGCGGGCAAGGTCCGCCATTGGGGCCTTTCCGAGGCGGGCGTGACAACCGTTCGCCGGGCTCACGCGGTACAACCTGTGACCGCAGTGGAGAGTGAGTACTCGCTTTGGTGGCGCCGCCCCGAGGTAGAACTGATACCGACCCTTGAGGAACTCGGCATCGGTTTCGTTCCGTTTAGTCCGCTTGGGAAAGGCTTTCTCACCGGGGCACTCAGCAAGGACGCAAAGTTTGAGAAAAACGACTTCCGCAGCATTGTCCCCCGCTTTACGAGCGAGAATCTCCAAGCCAACCAGGTGTTGGTCGATTTGCTGGGTCAGGTCGCTGGGAAAAAGAATACCACCCCGGCGCAGATCGCCTTGGCCTGGATCCTCGCCCAGAAACCCTGGATCGTGCCAATTCCAGGCACTACGAAGCTGCACCGCCTGGAGGAGAACATCGGTGCGGCAAAGGTGGTCCTGACCGTTGCAGAGTTGAAGGAATTGAATGCCGCCCTAGAGAAGATCAAAGTCGCGGGCGAGCGATATCCAGAAGAGCTCGAAAAGCGCACCGGCCTATGAAGACGACCGGGCGCTGAACACGCAGCAGCGTTGCGTCAGCAGCACCATCTGAAAATCAAATACAGGAGTTTGTTATGGACATCAGACGAAGTGGATCACAACCGTCCATTAAAGGACCGACCGACTGGTTTACCGGCACAGTGCGAATTGACCCGTTGTTTCCGGTCACGCCTCCCGCGCGCGCGGCAGGCAACACGGTGACGTTCGAGCCGGGCGCACGAACCGCCTGGCATACGCACCCTCTCGGTCAGACGCTGNNCGAGAAGCACTGGCATGGCGCCGCCTCCACAACGGCAATGACACACATTGCGATTCAGGAGCAGCTTGACGGCGAGGCCGTCGAATGGATGGAGAAGGTCACAGACGAACAATATCAGGCGCCAACAAGCGCCGGCCAAGAATCATGAGCAACAATATTGCAGGGAAGGTCATCGTTATCACCGGCGCGAGCAGCGGTCTCGGCGAAGCGGCAGCGCGGCACCTGTCGACGCAGGGCGCAACCGTTGTACTCGGTGCCCGGCGCGCAGATCGCATTCAGGCATTGGCGGACGAGTTGGTCAGTCGCGGGGGCAAGGCGTTGGCCATCATGACCGACGTTACAAACCGTGACCAAGTGAAGCAACTGGTCGATACTGCCGTGCAGACATTCGGACGGATCGACGTTCTGATCAACAACGCCGGCCTGATGCCGCATTCCCCGCTGGAACGCCTCAAGACCGACGAGTGGGACCGGATGATTGACGTGAACATCAAGGGTGTGCTGTACGGCATTGCCGCGGCGCTACCGCATATGAAGCAGCAAATGGCGGGACACATCATCAACGTCTCCTCGGTTGCCGGCCACAAGGTCACGCCCGCCGGCGCCGTCTATGCCGCCACCAAGCACGCCGTGCGAGCGCTGTCCGAAGGACTGCGCCAGGAAGTCAAGCCCTACAACATCCGCACGACGATCATCTCGCCGGGCGCGGTCGCCACGGAACTGCCGGACAGCATCACCGAGCCGGATGTCTCGGCGCGCATCCACCAATTCTACGCGGCGGTCGCGATCCCCGCCGACTCGTTTGCCCGGGTGGTCGGTTTTGCGATCAGCCAGCCGGACGAAGTCGACATCAACGAGATCTTGTTCCGGCCGACGCGCCAGGAACTGTGAGCGTTCCGACTCGGGATTTCGCACTGTTGGCAACGGCGCTGGTCGCGTCGCTTTGAGCGTTGCCACGCCCAAATGAGACCCTCGCGTCGATTTTTCCCTCCTGACAGACTACTTCGGTTCGAGCGGTTTCCGCTGCGACCGCGGGCTTCCGGTTTTATTGGACGGAGGATCCGCAGAAGTTGTAATTTCCGGGCCAACGGCCTTACGCTCGCCCGCATGACGATTCCGGACACGACGTCCGCTGAAGCGATCGACCACTATGTCGTGGGAAAAAGAATCGCCGCAAGCAGGGGCGCCGCGTGGCGAGATGTCCGGCTTTCGGTCATCGCGCTTCCGCCCGTTGCCGATGTTTTCACCATGCCGACCGTGACGGAACCCTTCATTGCCTGGATTACATCCGGCGAGGCTGAGGCGCAGGAACGGGAGCACAACGGACCGTGGGTCACGAGCCGTTTGAAAAATGGTTCGTTGTTTGTCACAGCCGCAGGCGCACCCTATGAATTCCGTTGGAGAACCCTCACGCCCGAGCCATTCCAAGTGGTGCTCGTGTTGCTCAGTTTGCCGTTGTTCAACGAAGCATTGGAGGATGTTTTCGGCGCCGAGGCTGTGAACGCCCGTCTGCGTGACGTTTCCGGTTTCGAAGATCCTCCGCTCACTTCACTGCTGCAACAGTTGAGGGAGGAGGCGAATCGGCGTTCGGCCAGCGGCCTCCTTGTGCGCGGCATTGCGCAGGCGATTGCCGTCCATCTTGCGCGAAACTATACGGCACTCACGGAACATGCGCGCACGGAATCATCGCTCCCGGGGTTCAAGCTGCGGCGTGTCACCGATTGGATCGCTGAACACGTCGCCGAGGAATTCAGTCTCCCTCGACTAGCGGAACAAGCCGGCATGAGCGAGTTTCACTTTAACCGATTATTCAGGCGCGCCACGGGCATACCGCCGTCGCAGTATCAAATCAAACTCCGGATGGACACCGCCCGACGTCTCCTACGGGAGACCGAAAAGAGCGTGATTACGATCGCGAACGAAGTCGGTTACTCGAATCCAAGCCACTTCGCCCAAGTTTTCCGGAGAGAAGCCGGCCTCTCTCCGTCCAATTATCGGAGGCAACGATAGCACGATGAACTCGTTCAAGAAGATCCTCGTCGTGTACTTCTCGCACAGTGGCAATACGCGCGAGATTGCACGTCAGATCCAGGAAGCAACCGGAGCGGATGTTTTCGAGATCGTGCCGGTGGATCCTTATCCGACCGACTACGATGCCGTCGTGGATCAGGCCAAACACGAACTGCGGACTGAATACAGGCCGATCCTGAAGTCGAATGGACCGGACCTGAAGGCTTTCGACGCCATCTTCGTGGGCTCACCAAATTGGTGGAGCACGATCGCCCCTCCTGTGATGACCTGGCTTTCGGCCCACGACCTCTCCGGGAAGACGATTGTGCCTTTCATTACCCACGAGGGCAGCCGGCAGGCGAAGAGCGTGCAGGACGTGAAAAGGCTAAGTCCCGGCGCGACCCTACTCGACGGCCGAGCATTCTGGGGAAGTGACGTGAATAACTCCCGCGAGGACATCCAGCGGTGGTTGCGCGAAATCAAATTGCTCAGTTAGCATCCTTCCTGCCGATTTCCGCTCTTCAACCACCACGGGGATTCGAATCCCGTGGGCTTGTGCCGCAGATTTGGAAGCCAGTGCCCGGCGGCGTTCCGCCACCGGGTGCGAACCGGTCCGGAACCGTCCGTTCCCGCCGCCTTCGCGGGCCCGGGGAAACACGGTGCGGCGGCCGTTTCCAACCCTCAGAAACCGCGTCGGAGTGTTGTGGCGTAACCTGGGCTTGATTCTGAACCCGCTTTACACGAGGCGAGCGACATAACATATGGAATGTCGTTCCACCTTATGAAAACGACTGCCTGCCTTTTTCTTCTGCTTGCCCTGCTTCCGGTTGTGCCCGCTTCAGGCCAGCCTGCCCCGGTCGCTCCGCCATCCCCGTCCGACTCCCCTTTTCGTCGTCAGCCGGCGCAGCCCGCTCCTGCCGATCTGGTCATCACCGGCGACAACGGCAGCCCATCCCTCAGCGTTTCCCAGTTCGAGTCCAGCGAGGCGAAAATCCACCTGAAGAACACGAGCTCCCGCGAGATCACGGTCACCCACTGCGGCTTTTTCTTCCCGGCGGTGCTCACCCCGATTGCGCCGATCACGCTCGCTCCCGGCGCGGAAGCGGCCTTTTCCTTCTGCGTTGAAGGCCGTCAGCTTTTCACGCCCGCTCCCATCAATGTGACCTTCCGAATCCGCGACGAGAAAGGGACCGGCGTTCGTTCGGCCCAGTTCGCCTTTGTCTTCAAAGACGCCATAATCTGCAATCCTTGGAGTGTCTCCTGGCGTCCCGGCGAACCTGCGACGCCCAAGACCGTCCGCGTGACGCAGGGTCCTGCGGGCATGAAGGTCACCGGCGCGAAGTCGACGTCTCCGGACTTCACCGTGAGCCTTTCCGGCAATGAGATCGCGATTACGCCGGCCGATGTTTCCAAGCCCCATCACGGCGTCATCCTGGTCACGACGGAGCCGGCCAGCCCCCGTCAGATCGCAATCCAGGCAAGCGTCTTCACGCAGCAGCCGCCGAGACCGCTGCCCATTCCGCCTGGACCGGGCAATTCCCCGCAACAAATCGGCGGCGCTCCCGCCAAGACGGCCCCCCCGGTGACTCCCGCCACCGGAACAAGCACCGGACCGCAGGCGAAATAATCCACCCGGGGCGCCTGCGCCCTGCGCCCGTGCGGGCGCAGCCGGACGCCGCGGCGCCGCAGCTTCCCCGAAAAACGCTCACGTCCGGTCCAGGCACCTGCGCACGGTGCGGACCAGCGTCTTCACATCGTAGGGCTTGGGCAGGAAAACAAGCATCGGATTCACCGACCTGCCCAATTTCACGATCTCCTCGCTGTACCCGCTGGAGACGATCACCTGCAGGGCCGGCTTGGCCTGCTTGAAACGCTCGTACAATTCCAGCCCGGACATGCCTCCCGGCATCCTGATGTCCGTGAACAGCAGATCGATCTCCCTGGAGTAACGGCTCCAGACTTCCGTCGCCTCCTGGCCGTCGGCCGCCACAAGGACGCGATACCCAAACCGCTTCAGGCCCAACACGACCGTGTCGCGAACGGCCTGATCGTCTTCCACCAACAGGATGGTCTCCCTGCCCTTGCGGGTTTCCTCTTCCGCAGGACCGGAGTTTGTCGACGCGGCCTTTTTCTGGGCTGGAAGGAAGACACGGAAGACGCTGCCTCTGCCCTCCTCGCTCTCCACTTCAATCCAGCCTCCGTGCTGTTTCGTGATGCCGTAGACAGTCGCCAGCCCCAATCCCGTGCCCTTGCCCACATCCTTGGTTGTGAAGAAGGGTTCGAAAAGGTGTTTCATCGTGGCCGCGTCCATTCCGGAACCGGTGTCGGCCACCACGAGGCGGACAAACGAGCCAGGACGTGCCTCCGGGTTCAGCTTCGCCGCCTCGGCGTCAAGCGTCAGCAGCCTGGCGTCAATCGTCAGACGCCCTCCGTTCGGCATCATCGCATCGCGGGCGTTCACGCAGAGATTCGTCACCACCTGTTCGATCATCCCGGCGTCGGCATTGATCCACAACGGGGCTTCTCCTCCGCGAAATTCCAGGCTGATGGTTTCTCCCAACAGCCGCCGGAGCATCTTGAGCAGGTTCGCCAGGACCTCGTTCAGGTCGATCTGCTTGATCTGGATGACCTGGCGCCGGCTGAACATCAGTAGCTGCCGGGTGAGGCTGGCGGCCCGTTCGGCATCGCCCACCAGCTGGATGAGCGAATGCCTCATCTCGTCTGAAATCGTGGGATCGCCGAGCAGCAGGCCGAGCTGCATGAGCGTCGATGTAAGAATGTTGTTGTAGTCGTGCGCCACTCCTCCGGCCAGCTGCCCGACCGCCTCCATCCTCTGGGACTGCCGCAGCTGCTCCTCCAGGAGCTTGCGCTCGGTGAAGTCGCGGACAATGCCCTCGATGGCCACCAGGTTGCCCGCGGAGTCGCAGACGGGCGAAAGCCTTTCCTCAAGCGTGACGACCCTTCCATCGCGCGTCGCCCAGCGGACCTCCCTGATCCGGTCGGGCACTTTCCGGGCGAGGGCGGCGTCATAGATCGTCTCGAAACCGGGCGGCTGGACGATCTTGCGGAGAAACGCAGGATCGGCGAGAAACTCCTCGGGCCGATACCCGGTGATCGACGTTATGGCAGGGCTGACATAATCGAAGCCGACATCCGGGGCGACCCTGATACGGAAGATGATGTCCGGAGCATTGTCGTTGAGGCGCCTGAAGCGTTCTTCGCTTGCCTGGAGCGCAGCGGTTTTCTCCGTGGTCTCCTGGATCTGGCGTTCCAGTTCGCGGTTGGTCGCGTGCAGCTCCCCTGTGCGGACGGCGACCAGCCGTTCCAACCGGTTCTTTTCGCGTCGCTGGAGAAACGTGGCCAGCCAGATGGCGGAAAGAACAACGCCCAACGCTCCGGTGCTTGCGAGGAGATAGGCGAGCCGCGTCCGGTACCACGGCGCCAGGATCGAGAACTCAAGATGGGCTTCCTCGCCGGTCTTGAGGCCGAGCCGCGGCCTCACGTTCAGACGATAAACTCCGGGATCGAGATGGTTGAACGTGACGGAGCCGGCGGTCCCGGTCGAGACCCACTCCCCGCCCGAGCCCGACAACTGTTCTTCAAAACTGACCGATTGTCCGAAGGGCTGGTTGGGGGCGAGATAGTGGACAACCATGGTGCTGTTGCTGACGGCGAGATCCGGAATCTTGTCCCCCTCAGGGAAAACCACGAGGCCGCTGGACGGCAGATCCACGCGGGTGATCTGCGCCCGCAGGGGCGGCTGCGCAGGAGCAGGCAACGCCGGGTCGAATCGCGCCAGCCTCATGGGCTCGTTCATCCACATGACGCCGTCGCTCTGCGGGGTGAAGTAACGGGGCCGCAGCACCTCCGGGATCGGCGCCGTCGGTTCGACCGCCTGCGGGGCCCCCGGGTCCACCACAAACACGTCTTCCGGCCTGGTGATCCACAGGCGGCCGCGGGCGTCGCTGGCCGGCCGGCCGATCGCCCCGACGATGGAGGGCACCCGCCGCATCAGGTCTGCATCCGGTGCGAACCGGTGCAGGCCCGCGTCATAACGCAGGATCTGCTCGTGTGCATTGGCGCGCACCTCTCCTTCGAAAAGAAACAGCTGCACCCACGAATTGGGCAGCCCTTCCGCAGGCCCGAGCACCTCAACCGTGGGCCGGGGAAGGGTCGGTTCAATCCGGGCCATGCTTCCCGTGCCCAGCTCCGCCCAGAAGACGCCATGCGCGTCGGTGACAGATCCGTAAACATGCCTGATACCGGGCTCGGGAAACGCCTCGAAAACATACTGGCCGCCCGAGTGCCGCAGCCAGCCAACCTCTTTCTCGGCCGCAAAAAGCCAGCATCCAGGCTCCACCGGCGCCGGCCGCAAATATGGGCAGACCGGTCCCTGCGCCACCTTCTTCCAGCCACCGCCGGATTCATACCGGAAAGTCCCGTTTTCCGTTGTGGCCATCCAGACGCCGTCGAGATCGACAAGCGACGCCACGTAGGGTCCCGGCGTGTCGGTTTCAAAACGGATGAAGCGGCGATCGTCGTCATAGACTCCCCGCGCGGCCTGTCCGTCCGCCAGAAGCCAGAGCCGTCCGTCATGCCTGAGGGGCTGGGACACGGCCAGTCCTGTACTCACCATCGACTCAAACGACGAAAAGCGCGAAGGGAAACTGATGCGGACAATGCCCTCGTTCAACAGGCCCCAGAGAACGCCGCCTGGCGTATAAAGGAGTCTTTTCACCCGGGCCAGGCGGTTGTCCACCGAGCGGTCCAGCGACTGGATGATCCTGCCCGTCCGGTCGATGAAAACGATCCCCGCGTTGTCGACGGCCACGGCCAGCAGACCGTAGCCGGTGTCGCAAAGATCGTTGATTCGCTGCCCGCCGGCCAGCAGACCGTGAGTCACCAACGGCCGAACTGCAGTCCCATCGAATCGCGAGAGCCCGAAACTGACCCCGCCGACCAGTGAAGTGCCATCGCCCAACGGCACGGCGCAGGTGACGACATGATCGGCGTTCCAGCGGCTGGTCGTGCCGGTGATCACGTTGAAGTGCCCGTCTTCCAGGCGGCACAACATGCCGTTGGACTGGTCGCTCATGAACACGGCCGACCCCACCGCAAAGATACGCTCCAGCGCATTCACCTGCCCGACCGTCTTCGGCACGCTGCCCGGCTGCCAGGCGACGATCGGACCGCTGTTCCAGCACCAAAACCAGTTGCCCCCAATCATCGAGACAGACGTCAACGCCCCGGGCATCTTCGAGAGGTCCGCGGGCAAAGACTCAATCCTGGCATAACGCCAGCCCCCGTTCCGGTTGAATTCAATCCGGCCAAAACCATCGGCCATGCCCGCGTAGATGCGCCCCTCCTGATCGACCGCCACGCTGACCGTGTCGACTCGCGGATCGTCGGCGCCCTGACGAAAAACATCCCAGCGCACGCCGTCCCCCAGCGCCAGTTCGCCGTGACCAAATGCGAGAATCCGACCGTCCGGCATCTGGTGGAGATCAACCGGGGCCGCGTTCAACCCCAACGCCTCCGGTCCGAGGACGACAAACGGGGGAGTGCCGACCTCAATGTAGCCTGGAGGCGTCCCCGGAATGGGCGAAAGCGTGACCGCCGGTGCCTGCGGGGGCGTCAGAACGACTGCACATAACGCGATCAGCAGTCCGATCCTGCGATCTACTGGCCATTTTGCCGATGGCGGTCTCATTGGCGGCATCGGAGTGTCGGAAGCGGGGACTCACTCTTGAGGTTAACAGTCAAGCAACCCTTCTGCCAATCGGCAGGATCGAAACCCGATAAAGGCGATCCTTTCAACCGAGCGCCAAACGGCGGCGCCACTTTAGGCAGCGGACGCCTTCTGATGCAAGACATCGTGCAATTGGATATCGGGTTTGCACCAGCCGCATTTGGCTGCATACTTTGCTCCTTATCCCATGGCGACCAGTTCCCAGCCGGCTCGAATCCTGATCGTTGACGACGATGACTCGGTGCGCGTAGTGCTGCGACAAGCGCTCGTGCGGGCCGGGTATGAGGTTATCGAGGCGGCCGACGGAAACGAGGCGGTCCGCCTTTTCAAGGACGCACCTGCGAAACTCGTCATCACCGACATTCTGATGCCCGAAAAGGACGGCATCGAGACGATCCGGGAATTTCGCCGCACCAATCCCGGGGTGAAGATCATCGCGATATCCGGCGGAGGCAGGATTGACCCGAAGATGTGCCTCTTGATGGCAAAGATGGTGGGCGCAGATCGTGTGCTGCCAAAGCCCTTCCAATCTCAAACGTTGATTGCGGTCGTTCAGGAGTTGCTGCCGCAGTGATCGGGACGGGAGTCTTGAGCATCTGCCGAAGGACGTCCTTGCCGCGCGCCACACTGGCATCCAGACTTGGGGGATGCTCACGATCCTCGTCATGACCGTCATCGGGGCCGACCGTCCCGGCCTGGTGCAGCTGGTGGCCGCCTGTGTTGCCGACCATGGCGGCAACTGGCTCGAGAGTCGAATGTGCCGCCTGGGTGGACAATTTGCCGGGATTCTTCGCGTCGAGGTGCCGGCAGCGCGCGCTGAAGCGCTGGAGCTCTCTCTGCGCGAACTGGCGGCGAAGGGCTTGAAAGTGACCGTCCATAAGGAGAGCGGCGCGCCCCCCGCGACGGCTGGCTCGATCGTCGAATTCGAGCTCGTCGGCCAGGATCACCCCGGAATCCTGCGGCAGGTTACGGCTGTCCTGGCTGCGCACGGTGTCAATGTGGAGGAGCTCACTTCCGAATGCGTCAGCGCCCCGATGGGCGGAGGCGATCTTTTCCAGGCCCGCGCGACCGTGCTTGTGCCCCCCACGGTCAAGATGTCCGCCCTGCGCGCCGATCTGGAAAAAATCGCCGCCGACGTGATGGTAGACCTGAAACTCTGCTGATCCAAGATTCCGCCGTCGGGGCTTCTACTCCTCGTGGCTGCGAGCGTGAGCAGCTGCCGATCTCCACAACTCTGGGCTCCAGCTATCAAAACCCTGCTGGTCGCCTTCCGAATCGCCATCCATCAGGCATCAATGCCGGAGGTAATCGGGGATCTCCCTGAGCGAGGCCAGAAAATCGATTGAGGTTGCTGCTGCCAGATCCGGCCGGCCAGCAAACGAGCCGTTGCCCAGACTTCCTAGATCCAGCATTCGGGCTCCCTCCGTATCTATGCCCGCCAGCAAGCTCAAAGATTCAAATCCTTCCAGGTGCACGGTGCGGATGATCGTTTCCTGAATCAGAGGTTCGATGATCCCGCCATTAAGGACGGCCACTTCATTGCCTCCGTTGACCGTGAAATCCACCTCGAAGCCATCTGTCCCGGCGTTTTGATCGATCAGGATATAACGGTCCGTCTGCAGCGTGCCCGAAGCAGTCATTTTGGCGACCACAACCCGGGCGCCGCTCGCACCGCCAAGGGCAAGACCAAGTTCCATGTTGGCCAGGGAAGTCGTCGCCGGCACAGCCACTCCGATCATGGCGCGCGTGCTTCCGGCCGCAATCGTTACGGAACCTCGGAGCGGCGTAAAATCGATGCCTGCAATGGCGGTGCCATCCGTGGTCGCAAAGTTCACCGTCACGTTCTGGTTGCTAACCGCGTTCATCGTCACCGCGAACTCCGCGAATGTGTCCTGCCCAGACCGGAAGAGGCCGATGAACGAAATGCTCAGAGTCGGAACGATATTGAAGCTGATCGCACCGCTCGCCTGATAAGTCTTGCCAGTCGCGGCGCCGATGCTCGTCGCCGTCACCGTCAAGGTCGCCAGGCCGGCGAGGTTTGCCGTGGGCGAGATGGTGAGAATATTGCCGGCGATTTTCACTCCAAGCAGGGAGGCATCCGTGTTCCCGGTAACCGCATAAGTGACATGGCCATCGGCGCTGGAGAAAAAGGCGCTTAAGTCCACGCTGACGGGCGACGCCCCGACTCCGAGTGTGTATTTCGGGAGCGTGGAGATCTGCGTCACCGGATGGTCAACGGGAGCCACCGTGACAACAAAACTCTCCGTGGTCAGCACGCCGTACTCGCTGACTTGCACGGTGACCGTGGTGGATCCTGTCCTGGTCGCCGCCGGCGTGTAAGTGAGCGTACGCGTCAGACCGGTTCCTGAAACGACAATCGCTGTGTTCGGCAGGAGCGATGTGTTCGACGAGGTCTCCGTGATTGTGACCGCGTTTGACGACGGATCGAAACCGCCGAGGTTGATCTGCACTGTCTGCGCACCCGAGCCCTGGGTGATCGTCTGGCCCGCGGTCTGAGCGATCGTGAGAACAGGCGCCACGTTGAAGGTGTAAACCTGATTCGAAGTTTCTCCCTGATCATCGGTGACAGCAAGGACCAGCGAAACAGGTCCGGCATCCGCAACACCTGGCGTGCCGGAAAGTACCGCCGTACCATCGCTGTTGTCGGTCAATTTCAACCAGGAGGGCAATGGCTGCGCAGCGGTGATGGCAAGCGCGTTGCTCTGGCTGCCCAGATCTGCCGAAACATCGAGCGTGTATGGTGAACCGACCACGGCATTGGTAGGCGTGACGGCAACGAGCGTCGGGGGGATCGCTTGAACCAGATTCACGACCAGATTGAAACTTTGAGTCGCCGCAAGGCCTGTCGAATCGGTGACGGCAAGAGCAATCGGGATCTGCATATTCGTGCCAGACTGGATGAGATCTTCCGTCGGTGTTCCGGTCAGTAATGCCGTCCCGTCCCCATTGTCTGTGAGGGTCAGCCAGGACGGGAGTTGCTGCACCGCGGTTATTGTGAGGGAACGGCCCGTTGCGCCCGGCTGGGCAGTGATCAAGTAGGTATAGGTCTGGCCGACATAAGCATTGGTCGCAGGCACCGAGGTGAAGACAGGAATCAGGGAAGCGGCTGGCAGCACATCGACGGTGAAGGTGCGAACGGTTGACTGGTCGCCATCCTGAACGGTGACGGTGACTGTCGACTCGCCTGTCGCGCCTGCAACCGGGGTAAGCCCGAGAATCCTGTTCCCGCCTGAACCACCCAAAACGATCCCAGAATTGGGTAGCAGGGCTTGATTCGAAGAGACAGCCGTAACCGTAAGGTTCGTGGCCAGCGAAGTCGCTGAATCGACCTGCAGCGTGATCGGCTGGATCGTCGTGCCCACGGTGACCGACTGATTGGCGATCTGGCTGACCGTCGGCGCCTGCAGGGGAACCAACGCCACCCCGTTCAGCAGGTTGACGAGAGGAGTTCCTGAATAAAGCGCCTCAGCAGCCGCCGGAGTCAGGGTGCCGGCGACCACCTGCCCCAACGACGCGGCGACATTCGACTGGACGACCGAATCGATGCGGGACAGCTGGCGGGTGAGGTCAGAAGCGGTGCCGGACGCATAAACATCAGCCTGTGCATTGATCGAAGCTGTAATGGCTGCAGCCGCCGAGATCGCAGAGCTCGAGACTAGGGCGCCCGAAGAAGTCGCGGCCGTGTCGAAAATCGACGCAACGGTCGCTGCATCGTTCAAGTTGATCGTCGTTGCGGTGCCGTAATTCGCGGCGATCAGCGCGGCAAGAGCGTCAAACACGTCGGCCTGCGCGGCACCCGTGTTGACGGTTCCGCCGGACGACGCCGTAATGATCGCCGCACCATTGAGGACGAGGGTTTCGATCTTCGTTGTCAACGCCTGGACCCCGACGCTGTCCGTCGTCGAGACTCCGCTGCCAGTCGGATCGAATGTCGCAAAGTCAGAAATGTCGCTTCCGACGNNAAACGCAGCGGATGTTTCGGCCGTGGCCTGGGAAGTCGTGAGTCCAAGAATAGTCATGCGCTCTTCGAGCGTCGTCAACGGGCTGGCAGTGCTGCTGATTCCATTCCCAAGGTCTCCGCTCAGTGTGACAACTGTCGCCGCCGTGAGCCCGTTGTTCTTGTCCGTCGAACCGGTAACCGTGATCACACCCTCTGAAGCATCGATGGTTCCGTTCCCGTTCGCGTCATACAACGCAAGCAAACCGATCGGATTGAGCGATTGAGCATCCGGCGCGAACGTATAGTACCCGTTTGCATTGGCCGTCACTGACGGCTCTACGGAATCAAGCTTGCCGTTGCCGTTCAGGTCCAGGAATACAGTCTGAC
>PMKA01000265.1 GCA_003157575.1 Opitutia bacterium | reverse complement strand
TGAGACGGCCGCCCGGGGCCGCAGCCTTGCGCCTCGCCAGGCTCTCCCCGTCGACATATTCCATCAAGATCGCCGCCAGGGGGCCATCCTGCACCAGGTCGTGCACGCGAGCGATGTTCGGATGGGTGAGTTCGATGCAACGCCTGGTCTCCCGCAGCAAATCGTCCACAGCCTCAGCATCCCCTGCCACCGCCTCCGCAAGAACCTTCAACGCCACCACGCGATCCAGCTTCTCGTCGCGCGCCTTCCAGACCACTCCCATTCCGCCCCGCCCGATTAGGGTTTCCAACACATAGCGGCCGAAGACCCGCGCCCCGACTGCGAGCCCAAACGCTGTCGGACTGTAGTCCGGATCAACACGGCGATTCTGGGGTCCCTCGCTCGGCATGGCCTCGATTATTTGCCGGGGACAACTTCATGTTCAACGCAAATCACAGGGGAAGTTGCCAACCACAAATCCGCCTGGCGCGTATCGCCCCGGCGACACGACCGCCGCGCTCGCATCGAAATGCCTTTTGAAATCACAGCTTCACAGCAGGACAAACACAACATGTCCTGCGACGGCGCAGCGGTTGTGAACAAATGGCGCAGCCGGGGCAAACCCGGAACGCCGTTCGGGCTAAAGGACCGGAGCCGTGCGGTTGCGCTCCTGCCGGTACGCAACGCCGTTCTCAAGCATGATCGTGTCGAGCTCCTCTGCGCTCAAATACCGCCGGACATTGGGCGCATCATGGGAGTTGACCATTTCAAACCACGGTTTGCCCTCGTGAATGAACGTGCGGGAAATGACAACCTCGTGCGCTCCCCCGCCCTCCGACGCGACATTCACCAACACTCTCCTCCCCGCCGAAAGCACACGGGGAAACTCCTCGCTTTTCAGAACTTCGGCCTCGCCGAAAACTTCCGAAAGCATGATCAACTCGCCTCCGTTCAACCCGACGCCCTCCATGACCGTCTGGGGATTGGCCCGGTCGGCCGAGCTCCTCCAGGCCGAGTCGCTGATCAGTTTCGCCGCCCTGGCCGCGACGAATCCGTACGGCAGGCGGGCCGCGTTGGAAAGGGCGAAAATCGCGCAGTCGTTAAAACCGGTCTGCCGCCCCATGCTGGGAAAGCCCGGCCCGTGCCCCTGGGCGGAGGCCTCTTTTGCCTGAACGCTGTCGCTGCCGCGGGCATCGATGGCCTGCCAGGCCGCCTGCACCTGCTCCGTCCTTGCAGCGTCACGGTCAAGATCCAGGTGAAGGAAACTCTGGTGCAGGCGCGCGATCTTGTCCTCGCTCCATCCCAGGTCTTTCGCCATCCGTTCGAAACCGTCGACGATGTCCTTCACATCCGGCGTCATCGCCTGCGGGGCTGATGTGCTCCTCTGTTGGGCGATCACCGTAACCGATGCGTTGAAGCGGTCCGCCTCGTCCACCACGGAATCCGCCTCCTGGGTGAGTTCCGCCTTCCGCTGCTTCGCCTCGGCGGCGCGGGCAGTCCCTTCCTCGGTGCCGGCGAATTCCCGGACAAACTCCTCGCGGTGGCGCAGGGACTCGTCCCATTTCGCGACAATTGCGGCCCGCTGCGTCTCCAGGGGCTGTCGCACTTCCAACGGCCAGTTCTGCGGAATTTCTGAAAGCGTCAGTTGCTGCGCATCCAGCGCCCATGGGCACAGAAGCGCGGCAAGCAGAAAGATCATTTGTTTCATGGCGAGGGCGGAGGTACTTCCGACGGTTTCTTTTGCGCTTTTGGCGTGATCGTCAGATCGATCAACGCAGAGCCTTGGGCCAGCCTTTGCGCCACCGTGACAAAATTCAGATGCGCCTGGGTGGCCGAAATGTCATTCACAACCTTGGTCCATTCTTCCGGACTGGCATTGGCGCCCTGCTTCTTGAGCTCCAGCCTTTTCTGGTACAACTGCTCCAGCTTCGAGACGCTCTCGTCCTGCTGGTGCTCAAATCGGGACAGCGTCGGGCTGTCCTTCACGACTGCCTGGGTTTCCTCCTGCTGGGTTGCGGGCGGCGCGACCACCAGGGGCACCGCCGCGTCCGGAACAGCCACATAGGGCATATCGGCGGGCGCGAACGTGCTTTCAGTGTCAAATCCGGAACTGCTGTCCACCTTGGCCGGCTCCTTGTCCGTCAGCGCCGCCGCGCGCGACGCCGAGACGACGACGCGAAGCTGGTCCAGCGCGTGTGTGTTTCCACTTGGTCCGACCGTCTCTGAAGCAGCGTACGCAACGGCGTTGACGGGATGATTTTCGAGTTCCTGTTCCACCTCCGTTAGCCTGGTCACCATCTGCTCCCGAAGGCCCCGGTAAGTACTGGATTCCGTCCGCAGGTTTTCCAGCACTGCGTCCCGCTTCTTCTCCTCTTCCGTCACCTCTTGCAACGCTTTGCTGTGGGCCTTGACTGCTACGTCCAGATCTTCCTCGAACTGCCGCTCCAACTCCTCGTATTCCCGCTTCAGCGCCGCAATTCTGCTGTTCCCCTCGTCCGCCTCCCGGTCGTAGGCGGCCAACCCGCCGGAATCCTCCGGCGCAAACACATGCGGCCTGTCATTGTGTTCGTCGATTGTCCTTTTCAGGGCGCTGGCGCGCCGGTCCAGATTGTCCTTCCGATTGTTGTAGGTGCTGCGGACTTGCTCCACCGCCTTCAATCTCGGTTCCAGCTCCATTTCGCGAAGAAAGTGAATGTGGCTTTCCTTCGTCTTCAGGGTCTCGGCCAATTCCGTCATCCTCTCGAAACTCGAGCGGCATTCGCCCAAGCCCGATTCCAGGCCCGAGAGACGCGATTCCCCCTCGGACGATCCCTTCAGATGGTGGCGATGCTGGGCGATCTTGCTCGCGAGGAACCCAAGGTCCTGTTCATAGTTCTCCAGGGACACGTTCTCCGCCAACAGTCGCGCACCAAGGACCAACACAAAGGCGGCAAGCGCCCGACAAAGCGTCTTCATTTTTCCTCCTTGTCGTCTGGAGGTTCCGTCTCCGCGGCCCCGGCGGCCCTCGTTGAATCTTCCGTCTTTTCCGCCTGCGCCATTCCCGCCGCGTTTGAATCCTTGCCCGTTTCCTCGTCTGTCGCCGCCTGCTCGTCCCCCGCGATATCCGGCGGCCCTTCCTCCAGATGTTTGAATACCGACTCGGTAACTTCCTCCTGGATGTCCGGGGCGAGGTTGGCCCAAACATGCTGCAGCAGGCCCCCGACCGGCTCCACTCCGTGCCGGTGGGCGCTTTCCATCCAGTACAGCGCCGCGACAATGTCATCGGTGTCTTCCGTCCGCGAGAAACGCGAAAGATAGGCGGAACCGAGCAGCGACTCGGCCCACGGGTCTTGAAGCCGGGCGGCCTTTTCCCACAACAGGCGGGCCTCGTTGTTGTCGGGAGTCTCATCCTCCAGCAGCACACCCGACATAAGCATGGCGGGAGCGTAGCCGGCGTCGGCGGCGGTTCTGAACCAGGTGCCCGCCTGATCGCGATCCTCGCTCACACCTATCCCGTAATAGTAAAGGATACCCAGATCGTATTCGGCTTTGACCGCCCCCTTTGCAGCCGCCTTTTCAAACCATTCCACCGCCTTCAGAATGTCCTGACTTCTCCGACGTCCCTCGCGATNNCGTCCTGGCAGGCATCCTTGTCGCCGAGCGAAGCGCGGACCTGGGTGATCACACCGGTCAATTGGAGAACCACGCCCGCAGCCACAACGACGGCTGCCCCGAGAATGATCCTCCACCTGCGTTTGCGCGAAGGCGCCGTTCCATGGACAACGGCCGCCTGCGCCGGCGGGTTCGTCTCGACGGGCGGAGGCTGGACCTCGACGGATACCATGGGCGCCTGATGAGGCGGTTTGACTGCAGTGGCGGCCGGCGGCGTTGGATCGAAGCGGTTCGTCCCTGGTTTCCCCGCGCAAAAGCCCAGATTCGCAATTGCAATGATCGGCCCCGCGATCGGGACGAAATTGACCAGCACCATCCATCCGGATTGGTCCAGGTCGTGCCAGCGTTTCACCTGGGCGGCGATCGCAACCCAGCAGACGAAAAATGCTGTCACAAGCACCAGCACGCTGCCCGGCACCGCAAACGCGGGACCCAGCGGAGCCAACGTGCCGCATATCATGATGGACACCGCCAAGGCAAAGACGGCGCCCAGCCAGGTGAGCCAAAAGGTTCTCCGGCCAATGCGTCCCCGAAACGAGAAAATGGAGCTCCAGTTCGCAGCTCGCATGATTCCTTGTCCGGCGTCTCAGCCCAGGCGTTTCATGGCAACGGCTGCATTTTGTCACGCTGCGCCAATGCCGTCGAGGCGAATATGGGCAGGGCAATCAGGCCGGCGCGCACAAAATTGGTTCGAAAATCGCGGCGATGCGCTAAATTGTGCGTGCCAACATGCCCTGGCTCATCGTCGCCATCGTCTTAACCCTCGACGTCTCGTTCGTCTGTTCCCTGGCGGAGGCGTTGATCCTGAGCACGACGATTGCGGAGATCGAATCCCTGAAGCAGCGCCGCCCCCGGCATGGCCGGCTCCTCGAAATGCTCAAGCTGGGACTGGAAGACACCATGTCGGCCGTCCTCACGCTCAACACGATCACCACAACGCTCGGCTCCATGATCATCGGCGGCCTCGTCACGCAGCTCTACGGCCACGCCTGGCTCGGGGCCGCCTCCGGCGTGATGACGTTCACGATCCTCGTCTTTTCGGAAGTCCTTCCAAAGAACATCGGCGTCGCCTACCGCGTGGCCCTTCAACCCCACGTCGTTTACCCGCTCTGGTGGGTCCGCCGGGCGCTTGCGCCGGTGCTCTACATCTGCAGCTTCTTCGTCCGCGTCTTCATCAAGACCCGCCCGGTGCCGCAGACCTCGGACAAGGAAATCATCCTGCTTGCCGAGCGGGGCGCGAAAGAAGGCGTCCTTTCGAGGAGCGAGTCGAACATCATCGCAAACGCACTTTCGCTCGATGACGTCCGCGTGAGCGAGATCATGACCCCCCGGACGGTCGTCACCACGCTTCGGAACAGCGCGACTGTGGGCGAGGTTTTCAGGGAGTTTCCAAACATCCCGTTTGCCCGGATGCCCGTCTGCCAGAAGAATCTTGACGATGTCGTCGGCCTTGTGCGCCGTCGCGACCTGTTGAAGGCCAAGGCAAATGACCAGGACACGGAGACCGTCGGAAGGCTCATGCAGGAAATCAGCTTCATCCCGGAAACCGCCACGGTTGGCAACGCCCTGCAACTCTTCCTAAAGACCCACCAGCACCTGCTCGTCACCGTCGACGAGTTCGGCTCGACCGCCGGCGTCGTGACGATGGAAGACGTGATGGAGCACATCCTCGGCCGCGAAATCTTCGAGAAGGACGATGTCGCCGTCGACATGCGCGAACTCGCCCGGGCCAGGCTCCAGAAGCAACGGCGCGGGCGCCGCCCCGGCGACACGGGCTCCGGATTGTGGAGCCCTCCCAAGGGAGGCGCGTGACCCGGATTTCAGTTTGCAATCCGGCCAGTCCGCCATCGGACGCGACTCTGCGAATCGCCGGTCATGAATCCGAAATCGAAAATCCATAATCCTAAATCGAAAATCCGAGATGCCACTCCCTCTCGCTTATTGGGTCGATGACTGCAGCCCGTTTCTCATCCGCTTCTGGGGAAACGTGGGCATCCGTTGGTACGGCCTTGCGTACGTCTGCGGATTCCTGGCGGGAGGCTGGCTGATGGTCCGCTACCACCGCGCCGGACGCTCCTCCCTGCCTGCCGGACAGGTGGCGGATTTCATGCTCGCCCTCGTCATGGGCGTGCTTCTCGGAGGCCGAATCGGCTATTTCGTTCTCTACGACTCGGACCTGCTGATTCACCAGCCTCTCGTCTTGTTCCGGGTTTGGGAGGGGGGGATGGCCAGCCACGGCGGCTTCGTCGGAGTCTTCATCGCCGTGTGGTGGTTCTCGCGGCGGAGCGGCCTTCAATTCATGCATCTGGCTGACTTGCAGGCCTCCGCGGTTTCCGTCGGCCTGCTGCTCGGCAGGCTTGCCAATTTCATCAACGGCGAACTCTGGGGCAAAATGTCCACGGTGGCGTGGGCTGTCATCTTCCCGAAGAGCGACCCTGACACGCCGGTTGCGCAGGTCGCCCCCCGGCACCCGTCCCAGCTTTACGAAGCGGCCCTCGAAGGCGCCCTGCTGCTCGCCTACATGCAATGGCGCGTCTGGAGGACCAATGTTCTGCGAACGCAACCCGGCCGTCTTTGCGGCGAGTTCATGGTCGGATACGCCGCTGTGCGCATTTTCTGCGAGATCTTCCGCGAACCGGACGTCGGCGTCTCCCTCATATTCGGCCTCAGCCGCGGCACATTCTATTCCATTTTCCTCGCCGTGATCGGCGCCGCGCTGATCGTCCACGGCATCCGCCATCGCGTTTCGGAAACTCCGTCCGGGAAATCTGGCTGATTCGTTCCGTCTCGTCTGAGTCCTGATATTCCCGGCGCGGCCGTGGAAGGAAATCTGCGGGTTTGAACGTCTTCTCAGTGGACGTCTGACCGGGAGACGTCTTTCCTTCTGGCTTTCATCGGGCGCGCCCGCGGCGCTCGACTGCCGTTCGTTCGTCCACCCGCTGATCAACCGCCTTTGCATCCATGGAGACAACCGCTTCCGTCAAAGCCCGCGAGACGCTCAAGACCCTGCCCGGCGACGATGTGCGCCAGATCATGTGGCGCTACCAGGACCGTTTTGACATCCTGATGCTCATCCAGTCAACGCGCGGAGTCGCCCGCGGCCTCGTTGCGCAGCTTGTCGCGCAGGGCGCCCGGAACAGCCACGAATGGACCTCCGAAAAGAACGAGCTGCTGAAGGCCTACGACGAGGCCGGCATCACCACCTGTTTCATGGAACCGCATCAGGGCGGTTTCATCGAGGGGCCGAAGAACCTGGTTCTATCGCTGGTCGCGCTCGAACTCGCGTGGGTCGACGCCGGCGCCGCCACGGGCAGCCTCGCCGGCAACCTCGCGCTCGGACCCATTCACGAGCGCGGCACAAAAGAACAGCGGGACCACTACATGAGCCGCTGCGTCCCGCCCCAGCCGGGCGAGGACCGCCGGATATGGCGCGGCGCATTCAGCCTCACCGAACCGCTCCCCTACGTCGGTGTGGAAACCGGCCTCCTTGCCGGCAAGGTCCGCATCGCCGAATGGAAGGACGGCCAGGNNAAGCGCGCCCGTTTCATCACGAACATGGCGTTCGCCAACTTCACGACCGTGGCCGTGGACACCGATGATCCCAGGATCAAGTCGAGCTGCATGATCGTCCTCGAGGACACCGACCCCGGCACCTACGACCGCGGCGCGCCCACGCACAAGATGGTGCACCAGCTTTCCTCGACCCAGGACCCGGCTTTCAGCATGACCGTGCCGGCGAGCCGCATCATCGGCGGATACACGGTCAAGGACGGCGTCATCGTCCCAAAATACAATCACGGCGAAATCATCGAGGCGGTCTTTCGCCGGACGCGCGTGGCGGTCGGCGTCATGACCGCTGCAAAACTGCTTTCCGCCGTCGAGCCTGTCATCCGCTACCAGCGCAACCGCTTTCGGGGCGCCGCCAGCGTCAACCCCGGAACGCCCCGCTTCGACCTCGGGCTGCAGCAGAAGGAGGACTGCCTGCAGCGTCTCGTCGACATCTGGGCGACCGGCGAGGCGGCTGCCTCGCTCGGCCTCGCGACCGCCCGGCTGTTCGACGAACTCGACCCGCTCGAAACGAAAAAGAGCGAGCTCTTCGCCTCGCAGGGCATCAACGGCGGGATGGCCCAGATGAAGGCCTTTCGCGCCGTGGCGAAACAGGCGCTCGAGTTCATCGCTCTCTCCTCACAGCCCGACGCGATGCGCAACGCCGCCCGCTACGACGAGCTCAAGGCCGACACCCTCGTCCAGTACCTCCTGCTCGATTCCCAGGCCAACGTGATGTGCCCCGCGACGAAGCTCTGGAACACCGGTCACGGAGCCACCGTGATGCGCGAAGCCGTCAGCCTCATGGGCGGCTATGGCGTCACGGAGGACTGCCCCGGATTCCTCGGCCAGAAGTGGATGGATGCGCAGCTCGAGGCCACCTATGAGGGTCCCGAGGCCGTCCAGCGCCGCCAGATCTCGATGACCATGACGAATGAGGTTTTCCTCGCGCTCTTCCGCACGTGGACCGCCGACCTTCGCGCCGTCGCCGCGCAAAAACCCGACCTTGGGGCAAGCACACTCGCCAGCGCCATGGAACTCTGGCTCTGGACCGTTCAGCACCTCCAGGGAGCCAAGGACGCCCAGGACGCGAAACTGTTCTCCGGCAACCGCCACGGCGTCGTCTTCCCGCTCGCCGACGCGCTGTGCTGGCTCCTCGCGTCGCGATTCCAGATCCTCGACGTGCTCGAACTCGAGCGCCGCGGTCCCGAGAATCCCGTCGTCGCCGAGAATCTCGCCGGACTGGTCAACTTCTTTTCCGACCTCTGCGCAGTCCAAAGCGCAAGCGCGGCCGGCGAATCCTCCCGGATCTGTGCGGAGCTGGTTTACGGTTTCAACGCCCCGGGGAGCTGTTCAGCCGACGGTTCCTGCTCCGATGGTCCCATCGCGGCGGCGCTCGAACCCTTCGCCAAACTGCGCCTTAAGGTCGACGCCTGCCTGGCCGGTTCCCGGCTCGCGAAAGATCGCGCCGCCGACGCGCTTGTCGGCGTCATGATCCCCGAGGCGCTGGATTATCCGCGGTAGGACGGGGTGATCGACTGTAGGAGCCTGCTTGCAGGCGATTCTCTCCGGCCGTTGGATTGACATTCATTTGGGTTAACTCAAGGTGAACCTATCATGAATACGTTGATCAACGCAAAGGAGCTCCGGGCCACGCTGCCCTCGGTCGTGGATAAGGTCCGGCGCGGGGCGCGGTACACCGTCGTCTATCGCAGCCGTCCGGCGTTCCAGTTGATCCCGGTCGATGATCAGCCCGCACGGGCGGCCAACATTGCGGGCGATCCCCTCTATCGGGCTGGTGCGCTGGGCCGGTCCACCGACGGCCGCACCGCCGCCGACCACGACCAGATCCTCTACGCAAAGTGAAGGCCCTCTTTGTCGACACCGCCGGCTGGATGGCGTGCGCCGACGCCGCCGACCCGGCTCATCGCGCCGCCTCAAGGGCGCGCGATAGCTGGTTCGAACAGGGCGGCCTGTTTGTGACCACCGACTACATCGCCGACGAGACGCTCACCCTGATCCGCGTCCGGCTCGGGCACGCCGCTGCCGAGGCGTGGTGGCGCCAGGTCGACGAAAGCTCGCTCCTTCGATGGGAGATCATCAGCCCGTCCCGCGCCGACAAGGCCCGCTCCCTGTTCTTCCGCCATCACGACAAGGACTTTTCGTTCACCGACTGCACGAGTTTTGTTGTGATGCGCGAACTCAAGCTGCGCGAAGTCCTGACCACGGACCATCACTTCGCGCAGATTGGCTTCATCCTCCGACCTTGATTTCGACGCGCGTTTTTTCGTGCCGTCTTTCTCTTTTGCGCCTTGGCGACCTTGCGTGAAGCCTCCTATCTTCGCGCCCACCCATTCGCTTGAACACCACACCTGACCAGCCGCCCTCCTCCGCGCCCGAGCGCCAGTCCATGAACGTCGACATCGTCTGCGTGGGCTTCGGTCCGGCGATGGGCGGCTTCCTCACGACACTCTCAAAAAACCTCGTCAAGGAAGACGGCACGCCGGTGGTCGAGAGCGCCGCCGCGCCCGGAATGCCGCCGCAGGTCATCTGCTACGAACGCGCGGATGACATGGGTTTCGGCGTGTCGGGCGTCGTCACGCCGGCCCGCAGCATCAAGGCCAGCTTCCCACAACTGGATCCGGCGCAGATTCCGATGGCCGCGCCGGTGAAGACCGAGCGGGTCGCCTACCTCCTTGATCCGGTCGGCGCGAGCCGGCGCTCGCCAGCGCTGCGTTCGGCCGACACGTTGATCCGCGCATGCCGGTGGGCGCTGCCCTACGAGCATCACGCCGTCAACCTTCCATGGGTGCCCCCATTTCTGCGAAAACACGACGGCCTCGTGCTCTCAATGGGGCAGTTCATGCAGTGGGTGGGCTCTCAGGTGATGAGCTCCGGCGCCGTGCAGGTGTGGCCGTCCACGCCCGTGGCAGGCCCGCTTCTCGACGGCGACCGCGTTGTCGGCGTGCGTCTGATCGACCAGGGCACCGACAAGCAGGGCAGGCCTGCGGATGGTTTTATGCCCGGGATGGACATACGCGCGGCCCTCACCGTTGTTGGCGACGGCCCCGTTGGCGCAATCGGACGCCAGCTCGACGAACGCTTCGGTCTGCCGGAGGGCCACCATCAGCACGACTGGGCGATCGGGATGAAATTTGTCGTCGACCTGCCGGCCGGCGTCGACCTGGAGCCCGGCACGGTCTTCCACACTTTCGGGTACCCGGAGCCGGAGATCTTCGGATTCATGTACGTTCATCCGGGACGGATCGCCTCGCTTGGGATCTTCGTGCCATCGTGGTTCGACAACCCGGTCCGGACCGCCTACCGCCACCTCCAGCACTGGATGATGCATCCGTACCTCTGGCGCTACCTTGAGGGCGGCACGCTGCGCTCGTGGGGGGCAAAAACGCTGCAGGAGTCGGGCCTCCGGGGAGAGCCCCATCTGGCCGGCGACGGCTATGCCCGGATCGGCGAAGGCTCCGGAAGCACAAACGTTCTCACCGGCTCCGGCGTCGACGAGGCCTGGGCCACGGGAACGCAGCTGGCCGAAGGCGTTCTCGAACTCCTCAAGGCGGGCAAGCCGTTCACAAGGGAGAACCTCGATGCGGCCTACGTCCGCCGCCGCCGCGCAAGCTGGGTCGATCGCGAGGGCGCCGTGGCCGCACGCGCACGCGATGGATTTCAACGAGGTGTTGTGACAGGGCTGATTGGCATGGGCCTCACCGGCCTGACCGGGGGACGCCTGAATCTGCGCGGACGTCCCCTGCCCCCGTGGCGCCGGCTCCCAAGCGTCGAGCGTTACTACAAGGGCCGCATTCCGGCGGACGAGATCGCGCGACTGCGCGCCGAATGCGCAAAGAAAGGCGTTTCGCTGCACGACGCCCTGATGGATCGCGCCGGCTGGCCTGCAATTCCCTTCGACGGCAAGCTGCTCGTTTCGCACCAGGATGCGCTGCTCATGGGTGGAAAGGTGCAGGCGCCGGCCGGCTACGCCGACCACGTTGTCTTCCTCCATCCGGCGCTCTGCCAGCAATGCAACGTCCGCGTCTGCATCGACGCCTGTTCCGGCCAGGCGATCACTCCGGGGCCCGACGGCGTGCCGGCGTTCGACCGCGAAAAATGCGTTTACTGCGGAGCCTGCCTCTGGAACTGCTCGCAGGCCCGCCCCGGCGATCCGGAGCGATCCAACGTCGACTTCCGCGCCGGCGCAGGCGGCCTGCACTCGGCGGAGAATTGACCGGCATCGTTCAGTTGCCCTAGGAACGTGTCAGGCTTCGCCTTCCACGTTCCTATGCAAACGGCGGCCGCCGTTTGCCACTGGCAGCCTGGAGGACAAAGTCCGACGCGCTCCTAGTGGCAGACGCAGCTGCCAAACCCCGGGCCGGCAAGTCCGAGCGTTCCGCGCAGGCGCCATGCGATGAGCACTGCCGCAACCAGGGCCACGGCCATCTGAGACCGTGCGATCCACAGCGGTGGAAACTTGAGGCGGATCCAGCGGTAATTGGTCTGCAGAAACCAGAGCAGCGGCACTGTTCCCAGTCCGAATGCGAGCATGAACCCGACGCCGCGCCAGGCGGATCCCGCGACCATCGCCAGGCCCATCACCAAATAGAGCGGACCGCACGGAAGCAGGGGCGTCGCAAGGCCCAGCACGACAGCCCCGGCCGTCGGCGAACGCGCCCGGCTCCATCCGTGAATCCCCAGGTAAATTCTCCCCAGGACCGGCGCCTTCGGCAGATGGCGGTCCAGCCGGAAAGCCACCGCCAAAAAGAACGCGACAAGCAGCCAGGGCAGATACCGCGCCACCCCGGACCCAAGCCAGTCCAACGGCAAACGGCCGAGGGCGCCGAACAAGGCCCCAAGCACTGCGTAGCCCGAGAGGCGCGCAATGTGATAAAGACAACTCGCGATCTGGGCACGGACCGGGTCGCTCTGCGGCGGCACGACGGAACATGCAAGCGGGCCGCACATGCCAAGACAATGGAAGCTCGTGACCAAACCCGCGACGAATGCCGCCGGGAGGCTGTTGATGCTGGCAGGATCGATCATTGAAGTTCAGTAGGGCCAGTGCCCGCCGGCAGGCGATGATTTCGAATTCGGCGGCCGAATCCAGTCACATTCCACCAGGCGCGGCCAAACCGCAACCGTTGGACGCGCTTGTCAGCGCCCGCCGTCGTGGAGCAGCACGCCGTCGACCCAAGGAGCCGGTCGTACTTCGTCCTCCCCGTCTCCGCCAAGGCTCCGACACGGCCCCGCAGGATTCAGTGGCCACGCCGTAGCTCCTTGAGCGAAGGCGGACGTGCTCCTTGGCAAATGGCTGGCGCCATTTGGGACGGACTTACGCGTAGCAGTGCGTGAGACCTAGGCGGACCCGTGCCACACAAGATTCGTCGCGGAGCGCGACGGGTTGGCTGAATAATAGTACAGAACGGGCATCACTCCTCCGCAGCGTCCAACTGTCCAAGGAGGGCCTGCGCGTCCGGGAAGGCGGGATTCAGCGCCAGCGCTTTCACAACTTCGGCGTGAGCCTCCGGGCGCGTCAGCGGATCGGCTGCGAGCAGGCGCGCGAGGCGGTAATGGGTTTCTGCCACTTCGGGCCGGAGCCTCGCCGCGGTCCGGTAATGGGCGACGACATCCGTCCGGTCCCCCCCCGCGATTTCCAACGCGGTCGCGAGGTCGAAGTGGGCGTCGGCAAACTGCGGTTCCAGGCGCACGGCGGCGGTGAACTGCGCGATGGCGTCCTGGAGACGGTTGCCCGAGGCAAGATAGGCGGTGCCAAGGCTGAAATGAACGCTTGGAGCGTCCGGCTGTTTCCGCTCCACCTCCTCCAGGAGGGCAATGGCTTCCGGCAACCGCCTGCCCTGTTCGACCAGCACAGCGCCGAGGAAGAATCGCGCCCCCAGCTGGCCCGGATCCAGGCGCAGGGCGGCTTCCAGGTGCGGGATGGCCTCGGCCTGCCGGCGCCTGGTGGCGAGCAGAATGCCGAATCTGGCCTGTCCGTCTGCAAAGTCGGGATGTATTCGCACAAGCGCCGCACAGGCGTCGATGGCTTCGTCCCATCGGGCCAGTTCCTCAAGCACCTTCACGAGGTTGAGCCAGGCCGTCCGATCGGAAGGGTCGCACTGCACGGACGCCCGAAGGTGCCGGCAGGCCTCGTCGAGCCGCCCGCGCTGATGCAGGAGCGTCGCGAGGTTGTCGTGCGCATGGACGTTGCCGGGAGCGAGGCGGATCGCCTCCTCGAATTGGGCAATCGCCCTGTCCTCCTGCCCGGGCTGCTTCGCCAGCAACAACGCCAGGTTGTAATGCGCCGCGTCGAAATCGGGGATGAGCCTGACAGCGGCTTCCAACTGCGCCTGGGCCTCGATGGCGCGCCCGGGCTCGCACTGCAGCGCGAACGCGAGGTTGTACCGGGAAAGGCCGTTGTCGGGCCGCTTCGCCACGTTGTCGGTCCACAGGCTCAACAGCGTTTGATAATCGCGGTTGCGGGCGACGGTCGCCACGGCAAAAGCCAACGCTGTGGCGCCCAGCACGACGACCGCCAGGCGCCGCCACCACAGATAAAGCCCGGCGGCGACGAGAATCCACAGGGGAGCCAGCGCGACATACATCCGGTGCTCCACGATCATGTCGACGGTGCCGGGAACGAGCGAGGTCACGGCCAGAATCGAGAAGAACCAGAAGCCAAAAAACCCGATCTCCGGCCAGCGAAAGAAAGCGACAACGGTCAATCCCAACAGCGGCACGACGACCGACGCGGTGGGCAGTGCGGCCGCCGCGTTCGGCAGCCAGAACGTCCCGAACTGGAAGATCAAAGGATGGGGAAAGAAGGCCAGCTTGAGGTAGGTCGCGACGGCCGGAAACTGCGTCAGCCAGTACGGCGCCCATGCAGCATAGGGGGAAAAGCCGCCGGTGCTTCCGTCGCGGTTGCCTCCCAAACTGACCACGAGCCAGAACAATATCAGCCAGGTGCCGAACAGCGCACCGTAAAACAGCCGCTTCGAAGCCATGGCCTGGCGGAAGGAACCGGCGAGAAACGTGCGGTCGAACAACAGCACCACGACCGGCGCGGAGACCATGACTTCCTTTGCCGTCATGCCGAGCGCGCACGCGGCGACGGCCAGCGTGCGCCAGAGTCCCGGGCGGGGCGATTCCATGGACCGCAGGAACAGCCAAAGAGTGAGCAGATAACACAGGCCCATCAACGATTCCGCGCGCTGGATGATGTAGGCGACCGCCTCGGTTTGCAACGGATGGAGCGCCCATACCGCAGCCACCCCAAACGCCAGCCCGGTGGCATGGGCTTCGAAGCGCCCCGCCCACCGCGGAAGCAGCGCGAGGCGGCGGACGAATCCGAAGAGGGCCAGCGCCGCCGCCATGTGAACGAGCACGTTGAAGATGTGAAAACCCACGGGGTTCCGGCCGCCGAGGGCGTAGTTGACGGCCAGCGACAGACTGACCAACGGGCGCCCGCTTGTCGTGTTGACCGCGGCCGGCCGGTCGAAAACGGAGGCGAGATGCTCGAACGATGTGCTCTCAACGATGGTGGGGACATCGTCCCAGACGAAGACGCCGTGCAGGGAGTTGAAGTACGCGGCGGCTATCGCGCCGACCAGCACGACGGCGGCAAGAACGGGGCGCGGGAGGGAGATTGTTTGGAGAAAACCCTTCATCGGTCGAATGCGGACAACGCGGCGCGGTGCAGAAAAGACCGCATCCACGTTGGCCGGTTGTCGGAGGAGGGGGGGTGTTCCAATCCGTGCCGCATATTGAAACGTGCCGATCAGCGGGAGCAAAACGGGGCTTTGCCTTCACGCGCCGGGGCAATCCCGGCAACGGGGAGCCTTGCGGGCTACTTGCTTTTCCTGGCGCTGGGGTCGCCGGTCGGGGGCGGGGCGAGGTCGATCTTGGCGGGCGGCCCGAGCAGTTCCGTCAGTACCGGTTTGAGATTTCTGGCCCAGACTTCATAGCCCTTCAAGGAGGGGTGCAGTTTATCCACGGTCATCCCGTCGAAGAGTTTGCCCTGGGCATCCGCCAGTTGATCGTTGATGTTGAGAAACCGGACCGTCTTGCCGTCGGCCATTTGGGCGAGCAGTCCGTTGGTCTCGTTGATCACGACATTGGAGCGCTCGCCGTCGTTGCGGGGGAAGATGGCCATCAGGACGATTTTGGCATTCGGCGCCTTGGCTTTGCACACCTTGAGGATGGCTGCGATGCCTCTGGCAGTCAGTGCGGCGGAATCGGGCCTGGGATCCGTTCCGATGTTGTTTGTCCCCGCGAGGAGCACGATGACCTTCGGGTTCACCCCGTCGAGTTCGCCGTTTGTGATGCGCCAGAGGATGTTTTGCGTGAGATCCGCGCCCCAGCCGAAATCGCCGGCATTCCACCCAAAAAAGTTCTTTTTCCAATGCGCGAGGAAGTCAGGATAATCCGTTCCGCCCCATCTCCGCGTAATGGAGTCGCCGAGAAAATAGAGGTCGATCCGGCCTGCGCGCGCCTTTTGCACGAGCCGCTCGTGGCCGACCTGCGAATTGGCGTCTTTGCGCGGCTCGGCGACGTCGGACGCGCAGCGGACCTGGGTGGCGGCGAGCATCGCCAGTGCGCAGAGCGCGGCAACGCGGATGGGAATGCGACGTGGGATGAGTGCGGACATGGTATGAGTTGTTCTCTGTGGTTGAAGGTCTACACGGCGGCGCCACGCTGGCAACTACGGAGCGCGGCAGGTGTCCTGAGCTCCAAAAAACAAGGAGGTTGTCCCCCCGTTGCCTTGGCGAAGGAGCACGACGCCCCGGGCGACCTTCTCGGATGCCAGTGTGGTAAACAGCCCGTTTTTCTTAAAGAGCCTGAACCCGCCTGCGGTGTCGCAGACCCTGACCTGTTCGACTCTGCTCACAGTCCAGACCATTCGACTCTGCTCAGGGTCATCCTGAGCCTGTCGAACGGATGAGCCTGCCTGCGGTGTCGCAGACCCTGGGCTCGTCGAATGGGAGCTTGTCGAATCCGCCGAAGGCTCACGACGTCAGATCGGACCGAAATACACCGTCAAATCGGACCGGAACAGGTAGATTCCTCCCTCCGATTCCAGCCGCAGCTTCCGTGCCATGGCCTCCCAGTCAGCGTTTCAATCCCTGCCGTCCACCACAAACCAAAAATGCCGACCCCTTTGGATCGATCCATCGCCAGCGGATGTTTGTGGCAGGTCTTTACCTGTCGGCACAGGAAACTGAAATCCGGGCGGTACGACAAAAGACCGTCGCTCGCCTGACTCTGCTTCAGCGACTTGAGAAGGCCAGTGGTAGTTGGTTTCCTCGTATCCACGCCAGAGAGGCAGACCAGAAAGCAACCCAATGACAAACAACACCAAGCTGATCCGGCGGATCGCGCGAACTGTGCCTTGCGAGGCAATCCAGGCCAACAGCCACATCATCAATACCAAAGGCACATAGGTGTAACGGGCATTGCCAAGGTCTAGTGGCCCCACCCACATTCCGCGTCGCATCCGAGCAGCGGCCAGGCATGCTGCGGCACCGAGAAGGATCGCGAGCATCCGCCAGCGGTCTTTTGGCCTCAGACCGCGATGGATTGCCAATGCGATCATGGCAGACCAACCAAGGCCGATCAGCATCAGACAGAGACCTGACCATCCGTTGAAAAATCCAGCCCCGGCCAAATATGCCGAATACAAGGGGAACACCTCGATCAGTTCCTTTCCAGCGGTCGCGACGGTTGCGGTGACAGCTCGATCTCCTGTTGCATAGGCTAGCCCTTGCAATACGGCAGTCGCAAAGAACGCGGCCAAAAGGAACCAACCCTCCCGGCGCCGATGCAACGAGAACGCCCGGGCCAGTGCGCCTGCCGACGCCACGAGCACAAGCGGCCCGGTGAGCCCGGCGATCACACTTTCGATGCAACGATGGACAGTTTCTTGCGGACCACGGGGAGGGGGTTCGAGCAAATTGACCGCGAGCAGCAATGCAAGCGGCCATTGGAGATTTGTTATATTCAGGAAAACTTCTCCAGAATGAATGGTGCAAACCATCGCTGCCGCTGCAAGCCAACGGAAAGCAGCCGGCAATCGAGCAGCGCCAATGCGGCAAATGATATAGGCCCAAACAGCCAAAGCGGATGCATTGTAGGCGAGCGGAGTCCATTGCCACGGCAATCCCGCCCAAAGCCAGGCAATGATTCTTGGAACCAACAGAAAATATCCGGCATAGGGTTGAAACCAAATGCTCCATCCGGCCCCATAGGCCTGAGCAAAGAAGACCTTTCCATCTTCCGCCCAGAACTGGGGCGTCGTCAACCGGTCGGATCGCCGGCTGATCAGCGCCAACAGGAGGATCCAAGGAAGTATTTTGCGTCCGATTCTCCAGAGAAGGATGATGTTCATCTCGGGCGGATTTTGAGGAAGGGGAGGTCGTCTGCCGGAACGTGTCTGGCCGGTGGTTATTACGACTGCCGTTTAGCGCCGGCGGTCAGCCGTTTGGTAGCCGGACACGCCTTGGGCGGCCGCGAATGGAGAGTCGGCGTGTCTTCACGGTATCGGCTTTCTGGTTTTCTCTCCCTTGTTTTTGAATCGGAACCAGCAACTGCTGCCGACAACATACAGCAAGGACATCCACGCCAGGGTCTGTATCTCGTCCGTCAGGCCGCGTTCACCGGTGGCGTAGGCCACGCCAGCAAAGAACTGCGCGGGGGCATTTCCCTGCTTGGCGGCCCTGCCATACCATTTTGCGGCTTCCGCCGGGTCATTGGTCACGCCGTTGCCAGTGGCGCACATCGTCGCAAGGTTGAGCTGTGCCTCGGCATCGCCTTGATCTGCGGCCTCGCGAAACCACCGCAACGCTTCCATCGAGTCTTTGGGCGCGCCCTGGCCTGTTGCATACATCATCCCGAGAAAATATTGCGCGCGGAGATGTCCCGATTCGGCGGCTTTACGAAAATAGGAAATGGCTTGCGCCGGATTCTTGGCTTCGCCCCTGCCATCGGCATACGCCACTCCGAGGAGGAACTGGGCGCTGGCAATCCCCTGCTCGGCAGAGCAGCGCAGCCATTTCACAGCTTCCATCGGATCATTTTGTATGCCATCGCCGGTCAAATACATCACCCCCAGGCGATATTGAGCGGTGGCATTTCCCTGTTTTGCCGCCTCGCCGAACCATTTTGCGGCTTCGCGTGGATCCTTGGGCACTCCCTTCCCCGCAGCATACCCAACTCCCAGATAGTATTGGGCGGACGCATTTCCATGCTCGGCCGCGCGGTGAAACCATTTCGCGGCCTCCGTCAGGTCTTTGCTCACGCCTTCACCGGCCGCGAGTTTCCTGCCGAGGTCGAATTGCGCGGAGGCGGCGCCGCTATCCGCCTCGGCTCGCAGTTCGTCGAGGCCCGGTTCGGCCCACAACAGCGAAGCGCTCAACAAGGCCACCAGAAAGAGAAACTGACGCACAACGTCGTCCGCGGGGTTTGATGCCCTTAGCCGGCCTTCATTGTGCCCATTGTGACAACCCGTAACAGAAGGGGCAAAGGGGATCAGACTTTGCATTTTGTCCTTCTGTTGCGTCGGACTGCGGTTCGACGAAAAGACTAAAGGTCGGGTTAGGAGGGCCAAGTGCAAAGTTTGAACCCTGGGATCGGCCCCTGCTTTGTTAGTTGTCATCTCGGTGGTCAGGTTGGGACCTCAGCGCCCGCCTGACCACCCC
>PMKA01000272.1 GCA_003157575.1 Opitutia bacterium | reverse complement strand
CCTCATCGTCTATCTGATGGGCGGGTTTCGTACGAAATCCTGACAAGGCCCTGCCCCCCCTTTCAGATGGATCGCGAGGCAAGGAATCTCCAAGCGGAGAGCAAACCGGAAGATCACCTGTCGGTGGTCTGCTTTGGCGCATCAGCGGGCGGCTTCGAGGCGTATTGCAAGATTCTCTCCCTCCTCCCGGCCGACACCGGGATGGCCTACATTATTGTTCATCACCAGGCGGCAGACGGGAAATCGCTTCTTGTCGAAATTCTCCCTCGAGTAACCAAGATGCCGGTGGTGCTGGTGGCGGATGGTGAAAACGTGAAGGCCAATCACGTCTACGTGGTTCCAGCCGGGATGCAGGTGACCATTGACGGAGATGCGTTCCGGCTTTCGCCGTTGGTCAAACCCCCAGGCTGGCCCAAGAACATCTCCATCTTCCTGCAGTCTCTCGCGAAAGATCGTCAAAAACGGGCGATCGCCGTCATCCTGTCAGGATTCGATTCCGACGGGGCCGCGGCACTTGAGCCGATCAAGGAAGCGGGCGGGCTTGTGTTTGCCCAGAAGTTCCAAACGGCCCAGCAACCGGACATGCCGCAAAGTGCCGTCAAGACAGGATGCGTCGACCAACTCCTTTCGCCGGTCGAAATCGCGGCCCAACTGGAACGCATCGGCAGGGAGCGGGCTCTGCCGATGATTCAGAAATCGTCCCGGAAGATCTGAAGCTGCCTCACTTCGCCTTGGCAATTCCGATCACGCCCTGACCGACGCGGCCGCCCGCGTTTCCGACGGGTTGGCCTCCGTCGTCGGAATTCGCGTGAACGATCACCGCCCGACCGACGATGGGATTCGCCGGTCCCATCAGGCTGACGCCCTGCAGCACGATCTCAAGATGCGCCTTGCCGGCGCTGTCGGCCACCAGATTGCCCATGTCTCCCGCGTGATGAGGCATCGCATCGGGCCCGCCCGCATCGACCAACATATGGTGATGGGTGCCGACGGGATCGTAATGGCCTCCCGTGCTCATTGCCTTGGCTGAGTCGCTGATGTCTCCAAACTCGTGGATGTGGAAGCCATGTTTGCCGGGGGTCAGCCCGGTAACATCCGCGATGACCTTCACCCCTCCATCGACGGCGGTGAAGGTGACGATCCCGGCGGTTTGATTTCCAGCCGTGGGATGAATAACGGCAATGGCCGCGGTGACGGGGGCTGGTTCGGGGGCAGCCAGACCAGGCAATGCCCCCAGTGCAAGAAGCGCGCTGAATGCTGCGATCGGGTATCNNAACCCGCTGCTCCGGGCGATCCGCCTCCTGCACAACCCCCAGTCTCCGGCGACGAACGGGCACCGACCAGGAATATCCCCGGCTGCGCCATTCCGCGTATGGCGCACCGGACTTCCTCCCGACCATTCGGTCTTGACGCTTACGTCTGTTACCCCCGCACGGGGATTCGAACCGTGTATGCTGTTTTTCGAATGCCATCATGGAAACGACGGTAATAACGAAAGACCATTAACTTTGGAAGTTATCGACCGAAGAGACTGAATCCGGCAAAAAAGCAGCGAAATGGACCCGTTGGTCAATACATGGGCAATATTCCGGGGAAAGGTCCATTATCTGGTTTGCCCTCCGTTCTTCATCGCGTCGCGCCTGCGGTTCAGCTGCTGCAACCGATCACGCCTGGTTATGCAGAAGGTCTATTCGTAGATCGACGGCGCCTCCCGGTCGGATGCGGGCAGGCTGCGGTGCCACCGGGCCGAGAGCGCGCCGTGGAACAGGGCTGAGATCACGCAACTGGCCAAGCACAACAGGCAGACTCCAGCCCATCCGTCCGCTGTGAAGGTCCAGGTTGCCGCGAATGATCCGAGGGCGAAAAAGCCGAACAGGCCCCCGACATAAATGGCATTGATGCGGCTGCGGGCGCCCGGATCGAGGGCGTAGATGATCGTCTGGTGGGACACCATCGAGAGCTGCACCCCGAGGTCGAAGACGACCGCGGCCGCAACGAGCACGGGCAGGGACCCCGGCGCCACCAGCAGGGCCACGAACGTCGCGGCGACCAGGGCAAGGGCGCACCGGATGTTGAGGATCGGCCCGTGCCGGTCAGCCAACCGTCCGGCGACGGGGGCCATCGCAGCCCCCGCGAGGCCGGCGAGCGCGAAGGCCCCAATCTGCGTCGGCGAGAGGCGAAACGGCGCGCCGCCCAGGTGGAACGACAGGACCGTCCAGAAGGCGCTGAACGTGAAACCCACCCACCCGTGCGCGAGGGTGCAAAGCACCAGCAGCGGCTGCGTGCGCACCAGAGAGGCGGTGGAACGTAACAGGGCAGGATAGGAGGCCCGGTGTCCCTGCTCGACCGATGGCACCCGCCGCCAAACCAACCCCATGATTCCGAGGGCCAGGAGTGCGCAGGCGAGGAAGGACCAGCGCCAGCCGACCGCCTGGGCGACGGCGCCGCTGAAGATCCGCGAGCCGAGGATCCCGAGCAGGAGCCCTCCCATGACCGTGCCCACTGCGTGTCCCCGGCGCTCCGGGGGACTCAGCTCCGCGGCGAGGGGCACGAAATCCTGGGCGGCGGTGGCAAAGAGCCCCAGGGCGAGGCTGCCGGCGGCCATCTGGGCGGCGGTGTCGGCTAGGCCCGTCGCTATGAGGGCAGCGACTAGCCCCGCGAGTTTGGCGAGGATGAGGCGCTTCTTGGCGATCACGTCGCCCAGCGGCACGAGAAAGACGATCCCGCAGCCGAACCCAATCTGAGTGACCGTCACGACGGCCCCCATTGCCCGGGCCGACGCGTGAAACGCCGCCGCCAGCACATTGAGGATGGGCTGGCTTAAGTAGATGGCCGACACGCTGACTGCCGTTCCAGTGGCCATAAGGCCGAGCGGTGTCCGGTCGGCGGCTGCCGGAGAGCGGATCGTCTTCACAGTCGGTTCCATCCGATTACAGACATTGTCTGGGTCGTCATCATCATCTCACCGCATAAGTACCTGAAAGGACCAAAGGGTGACAACGGAACAATCGGGCAGCCGACCCAGGGGGAAGCGTGCGCACCAAGGCTCTCTTCTGGCAGGACAGCGCAACTGACGGTCAACGGAATTTCAGTATTCAGCCTAAAGGTTGCTCGCGGCCGATGCTGGCACCCGAGGCTGCTCCGTAGCCGAAGTGCCAGCTGAGGTCGTCGAGTCCGCCGACTTGTTGGCTGACAAGAGCAGTTGCATATAGACGGCGTCGAACGACTGATTGAACTTCTGTCCGACCTGCTTCAAGTACGCAACCTTCTGAAATCCGAACTTCTCGTGCAGCCGAATACTGGGTATCTGATCAGCCGAGATGTTCGCAAGAATGGACCGAAGACCAATTTGCCGGGCAGCGGCAATCAACTCCGTGATGAGACAGCTGCCGATCCCTTGTCGGAAGAAGTCGTGATGCACATAGACGGAGTCTTCCAAGGTACCAGCGAAGGCATAAGCGGTCCGGAATGAGCCGAGTGCTCCCCAGCCAACCACGTCTCCGCCGGATTCTGCAACCAGAACTGGCATGGAGCCG
>PMKA01000489.1 GCA_003157575.1 Opitutia bacterium | reverse complement strand
CGCCGGTCCCGAGGGCCGCGAACCCATCGCCCTCCCGCATGCCGGTCGCGTCTGCGCCGTCGCATTCCAGCACTCCCACGGGCTGCTGGCCTCGGCCGCCCAGGACTGCGAAGTCGCATTGTGGAGCCTTGCCGGGGGCGAAACGCGCGTCGCAACGGTCAGACTGACCGCCCCTGCGTCGAATCTGGCGTGGAGCCCCGACGACAGCCTGCTTGCGATAGGTTCGCAGAAGGGCGGCGTGCTGGTGCTGAAGGTGGAAGGCTGAGTAAAATANNGCGGCGTGCTGGTGCTCCGCGTCAAAAGTTGAAACTCCACGCCGCCGGAGGTGTCACAGGAGTGGTGGATAAAGCAATGACTTCCGTCTCCCCGCGACGCTCTGCTCGCAACAGTTTTTTGCTGGTCGTGCTGGCCCTCGGGCTCGCCGCGTGCGGGCGCGAGCACGCGCGGAACGAGGCATCCGGGGACATGGGTCCGGGCGGCGGCCGGGCGCCCGTCCCAAGGATGGAGGCCAGGGGCGTCTTTTTTGGCGGCCAGTTGGAGGCCGAGACATTGCTCGCCCGGGCGGGCACCTTCTGGGCACGCGACAACGGATCCAGCGGCGGCGACAAGCAAGGCGGCGACCATCCCGGCGGCGGTGTCGGAATGGGCGGTGGACATGGCGGAGTCCGCGGAGGCGGAGGCCGCGGCGGGGAGCAGGGAGGCCGTTCCGACGACGCCGCGCCGCAGGCGCCGCCAATCCGTGCGATCAACGAACCTGCGATCCAGCTTCGGCTCCGGCTCACCAACCATCAGTCCACAACGGTCGTGGTCCAGGTGCTCGATTTCAATTCCGACCTGGGCAACTTCGTGGTTTTCCCCGAGAAGATCGTCGTGGCGCCAGGCGAATCGGTCGAGGCCGATCCGATGGTCTCGCGGCTGGGTGTAGAGTCGCTTGAGGTTCCGCTGACGGTGAGAGTGCAGATGGACGGGAAGGCCGAACAGCAGGTCCTGACGCTCAAGGTTGTGAAGGACGCACCGCCACCGCCGCCGCCGCAAAAGTGAGCCGCCGGCCAAAGAGGCTCTCTCACGAAGGCGGAATCTCGCTCAGACTTCCTTGAGGCGCTGGACTTGGAGCGGATCGATCGGCGCGTCGGGCGCTGAGCCGGTTTTGATGCAATAGCTCAACCGTAAAACCCCGGCCCGCCGGGAGTTCCGCCTGCGTCGCTTCGGACGGCATGGTGCATCGGCCGCTTGACGGTGGATTCACGCGGCACCGGCATCTTGCGCCACCGTCGATCGGCCGGTTCGCCCGGGGCCGTGCCCGGCAATGGAGCATTATTGCCAAGTGTGTCGTCCTCAAACTAGCGTCCGTTCAATGCGCGCGCCCGTCACCGATCCGGCCGCCCCGGCCTCGCGCCGGGCTATCCTCATCTGCGCCGCAGCATTGGCGCTGGCGACGCTTGCGGCCTTCCATAACACGTTCGCGGTGCCGCTGGTGTTTGATGACATCCCTTCGGTCGCCGGCAATAGGTCGATCCTCCATCTTTGGCCGATCTGGGACGTGCTGAATCCCTCGGGATGCGACGGCTACACCTTCAGCGGGCGGCCGGTCCTCAATCTGTCCCTCGCCCTCTGCCACGCCGTAAGCGGCACGAACGTGTGGAGCTACCACGCGCTCAATTTGCTCATCCATATCGGCGCTGCGCTGGCGCTGTTCGGAATTGTGCGGCGCACCCTTCGCCTCCACCCCCGGCCGGACCAAGCCTCCGCGGACGGCGCCGCCCTCCAATCGAATGCCACGCCGATTGCGTTCACGATCGCGCTGCTCTGGGCGCTGCATCCGCTGCAGACCGAGTCGGTCACCTACATCGTCCAGCGCGCCGAGTCGCTCATGGGGTTGTTCTTCCTGCTGACGTTCTACGGCTTCATCCGCGCCGTCGAATCGCCGAGGCCGCTGGGCTGGCAGGTCTTCACCGTGGCGGCCTGCCTGCTGGGCGTGGCGACGAAGGAGGTTGCGGCTGCCGCGCCGGTGCTCGTGCTGCTCTACGACCGGACGTTCGTTGCCGGCACCTTTGGCGAGGCCTGGCGCCGCCGTCGCTGGCTGCATCTGGCGCTGGCGGCGACCTGGCTGCCCCTGCTCTATCTGGTGGCGGGAACGGGCTGGAATCGCGGCGGCACCGCAGGGTTCGGCGTCGGTGTTCCACCCTGGGCCTACTGGCTCACCCAATTCAAGGCGGTGGCCCGCTACGTGGAGCTTTCGTTCTGGCCGCACCCTCTGGTCTTCGAGTACGGGGTATTCCGGGCGGGGCTCGCGGACGCCGCGCCCTACGCGCTCGTCGTCGTTCCGCTCGCGGCGGCGACACTCGTCGCTCTCCGGCGCCGGCCGGTGACCGGTTTTGTGGGCGCCTGGTTCTTCGTCATCCTTGCTCCGACGAGTCTTGTGCCGAGCAACGTCCAGATGATCGTGGAACACCGGATGTACCTCCCGCTGGCGGCGGTGATCGCCCTGGCTGTCGGTGCCTCCGTGACGCTCCTGGGCCGGCGCAGCCTCCCCGTCTTTCTCGCGCTCGCCGCGGCGGCCGGCGTGTTGACCGAACGGCGCAACCGGACCTACGGCAGCGACCTCAGCCTGTGGGGCGACACCGTGACGCACAGCCCCGGAAGCGCCCCGGCCCAGCTCGGTCTGGGCACGGCCCTGTTTCAGCGGGGCCGCACCCAGGAAGCCCTGACGCATTATGAGATTTCCCTCCGCCTCGATCCGTCGAGCCTGACGATTCACTACAACCTGGGGCTGACCTTTCTGCGGTTGGACCGCCGGCAGGAGGCGGCGGCGCAGTTCGTCGAGGAATGCCGGCTCCACCCGCGGTTCTACGCCCCGCGATTTGAGCTTGGCCTCACCCAGTTGTTGATGGACCGGCCCCAGGCGGCGGAGCAATTTGAACAGACGGTGCGGATGAATCCGACCTTTGCGGAGGCGCACTACGAGTGGGGCGTCGCCCTCGCGAGGCAGGGCCGGCCCTCGGAGGCGATCCCTCATTACCAGGATGCGCTGCGGCTCCGTCCTGACTACGCCGAAGCCGAGTGCGATCTTGGCGTCGCCCTGTACCAACTGAACCGGGTGCCGGAGGCGGTGGCGTGCTTCCAGCGGGCGCTGCAGACGCAGCCGGACATGGCGGACGCCCACTTCAACCTCGGGATGGCCCTGGCCCAAATGGGCCGCTCCGACGAAGTCCTGGCGCAATACGCCGAGGCGGTCCGGTTGAATCCCGACGGCGTCGGATTCCATCTCAATTTCGGCATCGAGCTCGCCCGTGCGGGTCGGGTCGCGGAGGCGCTGGACCATCTGCAAAAGGCGGTGCAACTCCAGCCAGCCCTCCCGCAGGCGCACTGCAACCTCGGCATCGCCCTGGCCGAGTCCGGCCGTGCGAAGGAGGCGGTCGTCGAGTTCCAGAGTGCATTGAGCCTCCGGCCCGACTACGCCGCGGCACATTACGGCCTGGGCAACGCCCTCATCGCCCTGCAGCGGCTGCCGGAGGCAAAACTCCATTTCGAGGAGGCGCTGCGGGTCGATCCGCATCTGGATGCCGCCCGCGAAATGCTGGATCGATTTCGAGCAGTCCCCGACGTTCCGTGAGAGCGGCCGGGCACGTGAAGGACGTGCTCATGGCCGCGGATGAAGGGGAATTTCTGGCCGGCAGAATCGCCCCCCCCGGGAGGAAATGGCTGGCGCCCGGAGACCGCAGTCCTTTGCTTGCCGTTTCCCGCTTTCCCGGTTTCCCGGTTTCCCAGTTTCCCAGTTTCCCAGTTTAGGCCTTTCCGCTTTCCCGTCTTCCTGCTTTCCGAGTTTCCTGCTTTCCCAGTTTCGGCCTTTCCTTTCCTGCCTTGACCGGGTTGCCGTTCGGTTCAACTTAAGCGCCTTCCACTGCCCGGTGGTGTAATGGTAGCACAGGTGACTTTGACTCACCCAGTTCTGGTTCGAA
>PMKA01000203.1:5700-6512 GCA_003157575.1 Opitutia bacterium | reverse complement strand
AACTCGCGGGCGTCCGCCTCGGGCTTCTGCACCCGGAACTCCTCAAACACGGGGAATTCCTCCCCTTCGGGCTCGGCCGTGTTTATCGCGAGTCCGCGTGCGGAGAGCCCGTACACGGCCTTCTGGCAAAGGAACCGGAAATAGCTTGCCCCGAGGAATGCGCCCAGTTCGTCGCCGGGCTTGTTGAGATCGTAGAGTATGCGAAAACCTGCGAAGCCCATCGTGTCCGGGATTGAATCGGGCAGGTTGACCTGGTCGTAGGTGAACAAATTGCGCTTGAACTCGATGGGGCGCGATTTTCTGCCGACCAGTTCATGAATCTGCACGCAACGGTCGATGACAAACCCGGGGTGGAAGAACTGGAGCTGGAACGGAAGGCGCTCGCTGCGCCACCAGGTGCGGTCCGGATTGAAGCGGATCTGCCGGTGTTCGTCGTACGTGAGCTTGCGGAGAAACTCGGGGACCTGGCTCGGCCGAGCGTGATAGGGCTCGGCCGCGAGCTGCTTCGCCTGGTAGCGCAGCGTCTCGAAATCGACAGATCCTTCGTCCGCGCAAAGCACGGCCCGGACGGTCAGCCCGGCAAGGAACATCATGGACAGAACAGTGGACTTCATTGGAGAAAATAATTGCGCTGTTTCTCGGAGATTGGAAGCACGGCGCGTTCCATCACCGCAAGGAAATCCTCCCAGGCCGCGCGCTTGGCCCGGAATTCCGCCGTCTTTCCGTCTGCCTGTTTGCGCAGGAGATAGCTCGGATGATAGGTGACTCGCAGAGGCCGTCCGCGATAATCGTGCCAGCGGCCGCGCACATCC
>PMKA01000203.1:0-5657 GCA_003157575.1 Opitutia bacterium | reverse complement strand
CCAGTTCATGATGTTGCCGATGTAGACATCGCCGCGCTCCAGCCCCATCGCCTTGATCATCCTCGTGAGCAGCTGCCCGGCGGGGCCGACGAACGGCTCGCCCTGCTGTTCCTCATCGGCCCCCGGCGCCTCGCCGACGAACATGATCTTCGCATCCAGGTTTCCGACGCCGAACACGACGTTCCTGCCGGGCCGGACGTGCGCCTTGCACACCGGATGATTGAGCACCAGATCCCGCAGCGCCTGCCAGCGGACCGTCTTGTCGCCTGCGGGCAGCACCACCTCGGGCGGCGGCGGAAGCAGGCGAGGGGCCGCGTTGGCGGATTGGCGCAGCGTCGACACCTCCACCCGGGATTCCGTCGGTTGCGTTTCAACCGCCGCCACCGCGACTGCTGCCGGGGACGCCCGGCCGGCGGCGGGCTGCCGCTCCCCGACCAGGCGGCGGAGGGTGGCCATGCCGTCCTCGGAAACGGCAACCGTCTTCACTCCCGAGGCCTTGAGCCTTTGGAGTTCGTCGGTGAGGGCGAGAAGAACGGAGCGCATGAGACTCTTGCCGGTGAAATCCTGAAGTTCAGGCGCGGGACACGCCGAGCGACAGGAACTTCTCGACGTATTTTCCCAGCAGGTCGAACTCGAGGTTCACAAGGTCGCCGGCCCGTTTCTCGCGCAGGTTTGTCACTTCGATCGTATGGGGAATCAGCCAGACCGCAAGATCGTCACCCGACGTCTCGGCGACCGTCAGCGAGATGCCGTCAATCGCAACGCTGCCCTTATGGACCAGATACCGGCCGGCGCCGGCCGGGGCGCGGACTCCCAGATAATGATCCTGGCCGCGCTGCTCAAAAACCTGGATCGTGCCGACGCCGTCGATGTGGCCGGTGACGAAGTGTCCGCCGACTTTTCCGTCGAACCGCAGGCTTCGCTCCAGGTTGACCAGGCCCCCCGGCCGCAAGGCGGAGAAATTTGTCAGCCGGCGGGTTTCCTCCAGGACGTCGAACTCGATCCGCCGCTCCGCGATCTTTACCGCAGTGAGACAGCAGCCGTTGACCGCGACGCTGTCGCCGGCCGCCACGTCGGCGCCGGCCGCGCCCGCGTCGATCACGAGTTTCCACGCCACGGCTCCTGGCTGAAATGAAACCACCTCGCCTGCTGCTTCGACGATCCCTGTAAACATGACTGGTCTGGTTAAACGGTCCGGCCCGTAGAGGCGAGGAAACTCAGCTGCCGGGTTTCTCCACCGGCCGCTGCGCAAGCCACTCCGGCAATTGATCCGCAGGGTAGGTGGGGAAGCTCATTTCAAGCAGAGAGAACGCGGGGACGTCGAATGTTGCGAGGCCGGCGCTGCGATCCACGAGCATCGCGATGCCCGCCGGAACGCCGCCTGCGCGCCGGATGATGTCGAGGCACTCCAGCACGCGTCCTCCGCGCGTCACCACGTCCTCGACGACGAGCACGCGTTCGCCAGGGGCCAGTTTGAATCCCCGCCGCAGGACCAGCAGGTTGTTCTCCTTCTCCGCGAAGATGTAGCGGGCGCGCGCCTGCCGCGCCACCTCCTGGCCGATGACCAGCCCGCCCATCGCCGGNNTAGTGGGCGCTGTGCAGGCCGGAGCGCAGCACGAAATGCCCCTCGAGCAGCGCTTTTGTGCGGATGAAGATGTCGTGGATTTCCTGCTGGATCGCATCCATGCGCGCCCACGCTGGAGGATGCGCGCGGGGAAAACAAAGCGATTCTGCGCTTTTCCTCCGTGATTATCCGGAGATTCCGTGCTTGGATCCGCGTGCCAGGAATCTTGAACTTCAATGCCAGCCGCCCGCGCCATCCCACTCGAAGACGAACTCGGCGACGTGATCGACAAGGCTCTGCGCTGCGCGGGTTTCAACGAAGAGCAGCTCGCCGGACGCGCCGGTGTTTCCGTCGAAAAGATCCGGAATGCGGAGGACTACCGCTACGAGGACCTGACGGACGACGACCTCCGCCGCCTCGCCGGGGCGCTCCGGCTCAACGAGGTGGGTCTGGCGGCGCTGGCGCGCGACCGCTACCCGCGCCCGCGCGTCACCGGCCTGCCGTTCTGCGTCCATCCGATGCGCCTGCCGTTCGGGGTGGGGGTCGTCAACGCCTACGCGGTGGTGGATTGCGCGACGGGTGTGGGCCTGCTTTTTGACGGAGGAACCGGGTTTGAGGCGCTGCAGCAGGTCTGGCCCCGGGCGGTGACGCGCATCGAAGCGGTGTTCCTGACGCATCCCGAGGCCGAGCACATCGGAGGCATATCCGGAGCGCTGCGGCAGCACGGACTGGCGACGTTCTACGGCCCGCGCTGCGGTCCGACCGGTCCCGGGTGCTGGCCGCTGGGCGAGGGGGAGACCGTTGTGGCGGCAGGCTACCAGATCACCGCGTTCAGCACGCCCGGGCACTGCGCCGAGCACAACTGCTACCTCGTGCGGCCGAAGGGGGTGCCGCGCGCACGCGCGCTGCTTGTCTCGGGCGACCTGATTTTCGCCGGATCGCTGGGCGGCGGCTATTTCTCCTGTCAGCAGCTGCTCCGGCACGCGCGCCGCATCCTTGAGGCGCTTCCGGGCGCCACAGTGATCGCCCCTGGCCATGGCCCGATGACGACGGTGGCAAACGAGAGGAAATACAATCCGTTCCTTGTGTAGAGGCCGGGTTGCGTCCCGCTCAAGTGGGAATTGCAGAAACAGGCGCCAGATGGCGGCCATCTCCACAGGCAAACGCCAGCAGCCCCGTCGGACTTCCGGTCCTTCCGGGCTAACAGGCCGCCGCCGGCGAAACGGACACCGTGCGGGCGACGTTCCGTTCCACGGCATCGATGTAGGCGTTGTGGCCGTCGGGATACGGGTCGGCGAGGTAGTGGTAGACGCCGCAATAGTCGTGGTCGAGCTTCGGCAGGACGTAACTCTCCCAGAACTTCGGGGTTTTTGCGATGAGTTCGCCCAGGCTGCGAAACACGCGCTTGACCGGCGGTACGTGATAGAAGTTGTCCGATTCCTCGAACTCGTTGAAGAGAAAGCCGAGGTCTTCGATATAATCCGGGGCTGCCATCTGGCCGAGGAAATCGGCCGTGGCGAGCGCGCAGCCGAGGAACCGGTCGATATCGCCGCCGAATTCGATGGTTGCGACATCGCTTCGGGGCCCGGTGCAGCGGATCGCATTCTCCACGGTGTCCACCTCCACGTTGTTGAAGCCGATCGTCGGAAGATAGCTGGCGGCGAACGCGCAGCTGCGGCTCACATGGAAGAAGGTATATTTGGCCCCTGTGCCATCGCTGTCGGAACGCAACCTCAGATACCCCGAGTCGTGCAGAAGCACGCCTGCGATTGCCATCTCAAAATGCCGCGCCTTCAGCTCCGGCTTCGCCCCGGCGCGCGAACGCCCCTCGAACAACAGCACCAGGCAGAGCGCCGCCTGCAAGGTGTGCTCGAAATCATGATACCGGGTGTCGAGCGGAAGGTAGTCGAGATAACCGCCGGCAAACATCTTCTCGACATCCGCGAAAAGCCTGTCGACCACCTCCGGGCTGGATTGGGGACACAATTGTTGGAGGATCGTCCGTGCAACCCCCCTGACAGCCTGGGCATCTCTCGTATCGGCTTTGGGGAACATTTTGCGGTGGGGTATACCTTGCCGGGATGCTGCCATCCCGCAAGGAATGTAAAATAGGTGTTACTTTTAGCCTGCTGCAAGCGGAATCTCAGGGCTTTCCAAGAAGCAGATTCTGAGCAATATGGTCGCCAATGATCCTCGGTCTGACTGGAGGTATGGGTTGCGGAAAGACGACCGCGGCGAAGATGTTCGCCGGGAGGGGCTTTGCCTTGCTGGATTCCGACGCCGTCGTCAGGACGGTCCTGCAGACGGACCGCGAGGTCGTCGACGCTGTCCGGGGCCGGTTCGGCACCGGTGTGTTTACGGCGTCCGGGGAGGTGGACAGGCAGGGCGTTGCCCGGCGGGTCTTCCAGAACGAGGCCGATCTTCGCTGGCTGGAAGACCTCCTCCATCCCCGGGTTTTCGAGCATTGGAGGCGGGCGTTTGCGGCGGAGCCGGAAAGGTCGTGGGTGGTGGAGGTCCCGCTTCTCTTCGAAAAAAGCCTCCAGAATTGGTTTGATTTCACGATCTGTGTCGCCTCTGATCCTTCCGTACAACTTGCCCGGCTGGAGCAGCGCGGACTTCCTTCATCGCTCGCCCGACAACGGATTTCCAAACAACTGCCTTTGACGCAGAAGATCAAGTTGGTGGATTTTGTTTTGTTAAACGATGGTTCGTCCGGTTTTCTGCGCGCACAGGTGGAGGAGTTGGTCAATTCGCTTTCGCTCCGTTGATCGTTCGCGTTCCAGCGGAAATACTCTCTTCGCATTTTCGACAGGTTTGTTGTCCACGCATCCATGGAACCCTCCCAAAACCCCGGTGACGACCAGCCGACCGCTGAGTCGGCCCCGTCAGGCACTTCAGAACAATCAGGCGCGGACGATTCCGCCGCGAAGAAACCGGTCCGCCGCCGGTCCCGATTCTACAGGACGAAGGCCGCCACCGTTGTGACCCCTGAACCCGCGCCAGCGCAGGAACCTGCGCCTGTGGCCCGGCCGGAGCCGCCGCCGGCGTTCGAAAGAACCGAGTCGCGCGAGGCGCCTTCGCAGCCCACGGAGCCGCAGGCCGGGCCTCCGGCCGATGCCGGGCCGTCTTCGGGCTCCGAAAACCGAACATCTGAAACGCCCGGCTCCGGCGAAGTTGGTGGTCAGGTGCCCGGCGACCAGGCTGGCGCCGGTGACCAGGCTGGTGCCAACCAGGGAGGCGGCGAGCAGGGGGCCGGCGACCAGGGCGGGGGATATCAGGGTGGCGGATACCAACCTCAGGGAGGCGGCTACGATCCTTACTACTTCAAGAAGGGAAAACGTCACAAGAGGAAGCGGGGAAAGCACTGGCTGGGCGGACCTCAGGGAGGCCCCCAAGGCGGTCCCCAGGGAGGCAATCAGTATCCGCAACAGCCGCCTCCGCCCAATTTCGCCCCGACTTTTGGCGATCTTCCCGATCCCGCGCGCTTCGCCGATCTGGCCGCGCTCGATGCCATGGCGGTCGATCTTGCGTCCGGCGGCGGCGCCCCGGTCGATCTTGAGGCGCTGTACGGGCTCGGCCTCGCCGACCTCACCGCGGCGGCGCGCGGATTCGGTGTCGTCTTCGAAGGCGCGCCCAACCGCAAGGAGCTGCTTGCGTCCATCTTCAAGCTGACAGGCGCGACCCGGCGTCCGGTGGTGGACCACGGCTGGCTCGACCTCACCGACCGGGGGCACGGTTTCCTCGTGCACAAGGCCGTCAACTACCGTTTGTATCCCGAGGACGCCTACGTCCCCGAAAGCCTCGTCAAACGCTACGGCCTGAAACGGGGGCACGAGATGGAGGTGCAGGTGCGCGCTCCGGAGGGCGACGAACGCTGCCCCGTCGTTGTGAAGATCAACCGGGTGATGGGAATCGACCCCGGCGAGATATCGAAGGTCACGCCTTTCGAGGAACTTGTCCCGTATTACCCGCTCAAGCGCATCCTCCTGGAGGTGCCCGAGCAGAAGGATGTGTCGATGCGCGCGGTGGACATCCTCACGCCCATCGGCTTCGGACAGCGCGGGTTGATCGTCGCGCCGCCGCGCACCGGCAA
>PMKA01000136.1 GCA_003157575.1 Opitutia bacterium | reverse complement strand
ATCCGATGCATGCCTTTATCAACACCACTCGGCGCATTTTGCCTCGGGCTTTAGCTGAGCCTGGTGCGGATCAGGCGTTTGGGCCGGTTTGCGGATGATGAGCATCCACCCCGGATCTGCGGCGCCGCTGATCGCGCCCGGGGATTTTCCCGGCTGGATCCTCCACGAGGACGAACGGCTGCTCGTGGTCGACAAGCCCGGGCTGATTGTCTGCCACCCGTCGAAGAACGGTCCCTGGTCAAGTCTGGTGGGGGCGGCGCGCGAATATCTTGGCCTGCCCACGGTGCATCTGGTGTTCCGGCTGGACAGGGAGACAAGCGGAGTCGTCGTGATGGCGAAGGACAGCCCCACCGCGGCCAGGCTCCAGAAGGCCACGCAGCGGAGGCTCATCGGCAAGGTCTATCTGGCAGTCCTCACGGGCGAACTCGCCCAGGCGGTGACCGTGGACCAGCCGCTCGGTCCCGATCCGGACAGCTGTGTCACGATCCGGTCGAAGGTCGTTGCGGCGGGCACGCCCGGGGCCCAGACGGCGGTGACGCATTTTGAGCCGCTCGCGGTTGCCGGCGGTTTCACTCTCGCCCGCGTACGGCTGGAAACAGGGCGCAAGCACCAGATCCGCGCCCATGCCCTCTGGCTCGGGCGCCCGATCGTTGGCGACAAGCTGTACGGTCCTGATGAGACGCTTTACCTGGAGTTCGCCCAGCACGGTTGGACGGAGCGGCACGCTGCCTTGCTGCCCCTGTCGCGGCAGGCCCTGCATTGCGCGGAGATCGACCTGCGTCCGGCGGGGGAGCCGCATGTCTTCAAGGCGGCCCTGGCCGTGGAACTCGCGCAGTTTTGCCGCGAGCGGATGGGGATAGATCCCCAACCCAGCAAAGCCGAAACCAAAGTAGCGAGAATCGAGTAGCGCGAAGCGAGTAGGATAGAGCCACCGAGCCTCGGCAAACATCGTCGCAAACGTTATCGTTGTTTGCGGGTGAGGAACTAGAACATCTTCACGTAGCCGCTCCGCCGCAATCTCTCTAGCCAGCGACTCTGGGATTGCCGCGTCATCTGTTGCGCGAGGATGCGCTCCACCTCATCGCGAACCTCTTCGAGCGTCTGGATGCCGGCGAATTTGCGATCCTCGACATAGAGAAGGAAACAACCCTCCGGCGTGAAGACGGGTTGGCTGATCTCGCCCTTCTTGAGGGCAAACAACACATCGCTGAATTCCTTGCGCAAGTCGGAGCGCTTGGTCCATCCCCAGTCACCGCCTTTGTTTCGGCGGGTGTCCTGGCTGTACTGACGTGCGAGTTCCGCGAAGGAATCCCCGGAGTGGAACTTTGCCAGGACCGTCTGGGCCTTCCCCTCGAGCTGCGCGTTCGTCTCGCCGTTGGGGCGCGTGAATTGAATCACCCGCAGCAGCGCGGAATCCTCCTGGTAAAAGCGATCCTTGTTCTCCTTGTAATAGGCCTCGACCTTCACCGGGCTGACAAAACTCTGCGACCTCCGCTGGTGCTGGATCATGTAATTGTAGATGATGTCCTCCTCCTGCTCCTTGCGGTATTCGCGCAAAGTCAGGCCACGCGAGCGAAGATACGAAAGAAAGCGGGATCGGTCTCCGTCGAACTGGCTGATCTGGATCTCCGCGATCTGGTTGTCGATGACGCTGGCCGGAATCTGGCGCTTGTTCTTTTCGTCCCCATCCTTGGGTTTGTTGAAGTCCTTTACGATCAGAACGCGATCGATGCGGTTCTGGATGACGTCGTCCTGGAGCGCCTCGAGCTTCTCGTTGAACTCCTTCTCGTTCCGGGCGCTCTGTTGCAGCGTCGCGACGAGGGGCGCAATGTCCCGCCGGACGTCGTCCACGGTTATAATCTTGTCCTCGACGATTGCGGCGATGCCGTCGGCGAACCGCAGATCGAGCCGGTCACTGGCTGCGGCCGGCGGGGACGATTTCTCCTGCGCGCGCAGGGAAAGACAGGGGGCGAGAAAGAGCGATATGCTGATCGCGGCTACGCGGAGGTGCATCATGATTCCGGCAGATTGTTAAGGAAGGTGGCGATCTCGCGCAACCTTAGGAGCGGACGGGGGGCGGTCAAGCGGGGAAACCTCTTTCCCACCAGAACGTATCCATCGTGCTGTCCGAGGTTCCGCAGGCATTTGAGTCGGTTGCCTTCCGTTTCGACGGTCAGCACGCGCTTTTGTTCCGCACGGATTCGAATCTCCGTGATCAACAGCAGCGCCCGGACCTCGTCGCCGAACCTGCCGAAGCGGTCGCGGAGCTCCGCCTCGATCGCACGCACCTGCTCCGGCGCCTCCGCCAGGGCCAGGCGCCGGTAGAAATCGATCCGCAGCCGCGTTTCTCCAATATAGCCGAACGGGATGCGCGCCTGCACCGGCGGACATCCCCCCGTGGCCAGCTCGGCATCGCGCAAGACCGTGTAACCGTCCTCGTAGCGATTGCGGTCGGGGGCCGGGGCCCCCTCGCCGACAAAGACGAAGTCGAGCCGGACCCCGGCCCGGATGGCCGCAGCGCTCCGGTCGCCCTTGAGGCGGGCGATGCTCTGCCGCAGGAGCTGGCAATAGAGCTCGAAACCGACCCCGGCGATATGGCCGCTTTGTTCGGGACCGAGGAGGTTGCCGGCCCCGCGGAGTTCGAGGTCCCGCATAGCGATGCGGAATCCGGCGCCGAGCTGGTTGTGGTGGCGAAGCGCGTTGAGGCGCTGCCGCGCGATGTCCATCAGCCGGGTGTGGCGGTGCAGCAGCAGGTAGGCGTAGGCCTGGTGCTTGAAGCGCCCCACGCGTCCGCGCAGCTGGTAGAGCTGGGAAAGCCCGAAACGGTCGGCCCCCTCGATCAGCAGGGTGTTGCAGTTGGGGATGTCGAGTCCGCTTTCGATGATGGTCGTGCAGACCAGCACCTGGTGACGGCCGGCGACGAATTCGGTCATGACCCGCTCCAGCCCGTCCCCCTCCATCTGGCCGTGGCCGACCGCGATGCTGAGGTCCGGCAGCAGTTCCCGAAGGCGTTGCGCGACCTTCTCGATCGTCATGACGCGGTTGTGGAGATAGAAAACCTGGCCGCCCCTGCGGATCTCGTGGCGGATCGCCTCCACGACGAGCGCCTCGTCATAGGTCTTGACGATGGTCTGGATCGGATGGCGGTCGGCGGGCGGGGTCTCGATGACGCTCAGGTCCCGCGCGCCGGTGAGGGCCAGGTAGAGCGTGCGCGGGATCGGAGTGGCGCTCATCGAAAGCACATCGACGTGCGCCCGCCACTGCTTGAACACCTCCTTGTGTTTGACGCCAAAGCGCTGCTCCTCGTCCACAATCACGAGACCGAGGTCCTTGAATGCGACGTCCCGCTGGATCAGACGGTGGGTGCCAATAAGGATGTCCACCTCTCCAGCCGCCGTCGCTGCGACGATCCTGCGCTGCTCCGCCTTGGTGCGAAACCGGCTGAGCATGTCGATCGCGACCGGATAGCCGGCCATCCGCTCGCGGAAGGTGTTGAGGTGCTGTTGGGCCAGGACCGTCGTGGGCACCAGAACCGCCACCTGCCGGCCGCCCATGACGGCCTTGAACGCAGCCCGGATGGCGACCTCGGTCTTGCCAAAGCCGACGTCGCCGCAGATGAGCCGGTCCATCGGACGGGCCTGCTCCATGTCGTTCTTTGTGTCCACGATCGCGCGGAGCTGGTCGACCGTCTCGGTGAAGGGGAATGAGGATTCGAATTCGCGCTGCCACGCCACGTCGGGAGGGAAGGCGTTGCCCGGCTGGGCGGCGCGTTTGGCCTGGACTTCAAGCAACTGGGCGGCGAGATCGAGCGTTGCGCTCTCGGCGGAGGCGCGCGTCTTTTCCCAGCGGCCGCTGCCCACGCGGCCAAGCTGCGGCCGGGCCTTGGCCAGGCCCACGTAGCGGGAGACAAGATGCGCCTCCTGAAGCGGGACGTGCAGCGTCACCTTGTCGTCAAATTCCAGCGAGATGACCTCGCGGGTGCCGTCGGTGGTTTCGAGTTTCGTGAGCCCCCGATAGACGGCGATGCCGTGCTGGAGGTGCACGACAAAGTCGCCCTCCACGAGCTCCGAGAAATCGAGCAACTGGTCGACCTGCGAGACGGAGGCGGAAGGACGGCGGTGGAGCGCGGGCCGCCGCGGCCGCTGGCGTCCGAGGATCTCGGTTTCCGACACCAGGACGAAGCCGCGCGCGTCCGGAGCGACGGCCAGGCAGGCCGGTCCGGCGGGGGCGTCTCCCGGACGATAGGTGACGCGGAAGCCTTCGTTGATCGTGCTCCGCAGGAAACGCGGTTTCAGCTTCTTCAGAGCCGGGTCTGAGGCGAGGATCTCCCTGGTTCGCGCCTCCTCGCCATCCTTGGCAACGGCCAGGGCGATCGCGTAGCCTTCCTGCTGCCAGCGGATAACCTGCTCGAAGAACAGGTGACGGGCTTCCTCCTCCACCTGCAGGCGCTCGTGAGCGACGAGCGCGTCGTCCGGATACCGGCGGTAGTGGACGAGGCTTTCCGTATCCCACGTCTGTTCACGCGAGACCCCGTCGAAGAGGACGGAGGCTTCATCGAGGTCGCTCACGGCGATGGCTGAGGCACAGCGCGCGAGGACCGGCTCGATCGCGGACAGGGCGGCGACCGGCCGGCCCGCGAGTGCCGGCGCCGACTCCGCTGCGATAAGGCTGAACGTCTCCTCAAGCTCGGCGGGTTCGACAAGGACCAGGCGGGCGAGCGGACTTAGATAGTCGGCGAGTCCGGCGGCCGAAGCCGCAAGTTGCAGACGGGGCGAGGCGGCAAGCGTGATCGTCTCCAAACGCTCGCCGGATCGCTGGGTCACGGGATCGAGCGCGCGGATGTCCTCGATCTCGTCGCCGAAGAAATCGAGCCGGACGGGTTGGTTTGCGGTGACCGGATAAACGTCGATGATGCCGCCGCGAACCGCGTATTGCCCGGGGTTTTCGCAGACCGTCTCGGAGTCATAGTCGAAGTCGCGGAGGCGCTGGACAAGGGCCTGGAACGGCTGCGGCTGGCCGCGGGCTAGGGTGAATTCCTGGCTGGCGAACGCCTCGATGGCGGGGACGGGCTGGACGAGCGCGGCGGGCGTTGTGAGAACGACGAGGGAGGCGCCGGTTGCGGCATCGAAGGCCGCCTGCGAACGCGTGGCCCGGAGCTTCGAAAGCACGATCAGACGGTCGCTTGATGCTCCGAATGCCTCGCGCATGCTGCGGAGATCCGCGGGCGTTTCGGGGAACACGCGCACCTCCAGCGGTCCGGGTGCCCCGGACGTCGCATGGAAGAACATCAGGTCCTCGGCCATTTGTTCCGCGGTGCGCTGTTCTTCCACGACGATGAGCCACACCGGGGCCGCCTCGTCCCGCATCAGGGTCGAAATCACGGCTGCGCGGGCCGGAGGGCACACGCCGGTGTGTTTTGAACGCCGATCCTGGCCAGGCTGCGGTTCCATCAGTGCGGCTCCTGCCCGGATGTTCTTTGGAGTCGCGACGCCTTCGTCGTGTCCATCCCGTGAGAACGCGACGAGGACGTTGCGTCTCCAATCCACTGCCTGTTAAGCGGAGTCATCCTCAACGTGAGATTTGCTTTTGGCAGCCCGGAGGACCCGAAGTCCCGGGGGGGCTAGCCGTTTGGCCGGGCTGCCAGAGCAGCGCGGGCAGCCGATTCCTCCGCTAGTTTCTTGGAACTGCCCCGGCCGGCGCCAAGCAGCTTGTCGTTGAGATAGACTTCCACCTCGTATTCCCGCTCGTGGGGGGCGCCTTCGGTGTGCACGGTCTTGTAGCACAGGGAGTGATCGCCGTGGGCGGCCTGCAAAAGTTCCTGGAGACGGCCCTTGGGATTGTCTTCAGCGAGAAGGACCGCGAGGCGGTCGGGCAGCGGACCGTACCAGCCGAGCACGACCCGCCGGACGGTCTCAAGGTCGCTGTCGAGGTAGATTGCGCCGATGACCGCCTCCAGGGCGTCCTCGAGGATCGACGCGCGCTGGCGTCCGCCGGTCTGTTCCTCGCTCTGTCCGAGGCGCAGGGCGGTGTCCAGGGCCAGTTCGCGCGCCAGCAGGGTGAGGAAGCGTCCCTGGGCGAGGATCGAGCGGCGTTTGCTGAGCGGGCCTTCCCGCTCTTCGGGATAAAGCCGGAACAGGGCCTCGGTGAGGATGAACTGAAGAACCGAGTCTCCCAGGAACTCCAGCCGCTGGTTGCCCGGGCGCGCCTGGGGAAAGTCCTGGACGTAGGAAAGGTGGGTCAGCGCGCACTCAAGCAGCGCCGGATCACGGAACCCGTGACCGAGGCGCTGTTGAAGAACATCGAGCGAAGGCAGACTGGTTTCAGGAGGATGCGCTGGCATAACGCTTGAGGCCGCGGTTGAAAACAAACACCGCCAGGGCGAACCATGCAACGCTCGCCGCGCCCAGCCACAGGGCGTAGGCGGGCTGGAAGCCGCGGATGAGCGTTGTGGCGGGCACGTTGCTCACGATGACCGCCGGAAGCAGGTAGACCATCAGGACGCTGGCCGCGCCCCGGAATGCCTCGCGCGGCAGGCGCGAGAAGTCGACCACGGTGAAGTAGCTGCCTTCGATGCCCTCGGTCTTGATGATCCAGAATGTCAGGGATGCGGTGAGCAGGAAGAGGCTGTAATGGATGACCAGTCCGCATGCGACCAGCGCGAGATAGAGCAGGACGCCGCTGACGCCCGGGTGCAGGCCGAGCTTGTGGGCGGCATAAAAGACGAGCCCCGCGGCGACCACGGTGTTGGCGAGTCCGTCGGGATCGAGCTTGCGGGTGGAGACCATGAACAGCGGGTTCCCGGGCTGGGCCAGATAGAAGTCGAAGGCGCCCGTGCGGACGTTGCGCCCCATCTCAAACAGATTGCTCCAGAAGAAACCCATAAGCAGTCGCTGGATGAGCATTGAGGTTCCCACCAGCAGGAGCATCTCGTATTTGTTCCATCCCGCGAGCGAGTCAGTGTGCCGGTAGATCACCTCCACCAGAAGCACGTTCACGCTCATCCATGCGAGCTCCACGGCCGACCAGAGAAAGAAATCGAAACGGAACATCATCGTCCGGACCATTGAATACCGGATGCATGCGAGCCAGATGCGGAAGTATTGGCGAAGCTTCATCCTCCGACGGCGGTGTGTTTGCGGAGACCCGATTGCCAGATGAAGTGTGCGGCGATCGCGAAGAGCAGCGCCCACGCAACCTGGATGCCGAATCCGTGCACCGCGGTCGAGAAATCGATCCTTCCTGTCAGGATGGCGGCTGGAAAATACATCATGTAATAGAACGGCAGCAGCTGCGCTGCGTGGAAGAGCTGGGGCGGCAGAAGGTCGAGCGGGAATATCTGGCCGCTCAGCAGCGTCTCCGCGGCGAACGAGAGGATGACGAAGCCCTGGATCTCCAGGAACCAGAA
>PMKA01000055.1 GCA_003157575.1 Opitutia bacterium | reverse complement strand
CATTTCGGATGCCGGACACAGATGAGTGATCTGAGGGGGTCAAACGTTGCACATTGCACTCCGCAGCCGCAGTGCGGGAGTAAACGGAGAGCTTGCAGAGCAGAATCGGCGCAGCGGAGGTGGAGGGATGTCGCGGAAGCTCCGGCTGGAGTATGCAGGTGCAATCTACCACGTGATCAGCCGTGGAAACTACCGGGCGGACGTGTTTCGGTCGGACAAGACGAAGGCGGCATTCCTGCGATGCCTGGACGAGGTCTGTCAGAAAGCGGATTGGATCGTGCACGCCTGGGCGATGATGTCGAACCACTATCATCTCTGCCTCGAGACGCCGCAGCCGAATCTGGTGGAGGGCATGCAATGGTTGCAGGGAACGTTCGCGGTCCGCTTCAACCGGCTGCGCAATGAGCGGGGTCACCTATTCCAGGGCCGATACCAGGCGTTGCTGGTCGATCCGGAGGCGGTGGGCGCCGTCTGCCACTACATCCACTTCAACCCCGTCCGGGCTCATTTGATCCCGGTGGACAGGCTCGGCGAATGGCGCTGGACGAGCTTCGCCTGGATGATCGCCCCGCCGGCCCGACCGGACTGGTACCAACCCGACGAAGCGTTGCGCCATGCCGGTGATCTGGCCGACAACCCGGCAGGCTGGCGGCGGTACCTCGAATACTTGCGTTGGCTGCAGACGGAGGAATCCGAGCAGAAGCGCCTGGAGTTCAACAGACTGGCGAAGGATTGGGCGATCGGCTCGGGGGAATTCAAGCACGCGCTGCTGGAGAAACACAGGGACTGGGCGGTATCGCTCGCCCGGGGCGACACCGGACCGCGGGAACTTTCGCGGACCCTCTGGGAGACCCGCCTGCAGCGACTGCTCGCGGCCCTCGGCAAGGCACCCGCTGCGGTGGCGGCGGAGCCGAAAGGCGCGCCCTGGAAAGTGGCCGTGGCGGCAACGATGAAAGCCACCACCACCGCCTCGAATCCCTGGCTGACGCGGCACCTCCAGATGGGCAGCCTCTTTCGCCTCTGCCGGCTCGTGCGCGCCTGCCGGGAAAATCCGCAGCCTTACCGCGCCTTCCTGCAGAAGCTGGCGAGGGCTGCCCAATAATCCCTCCGATTGCGTCTTCACTGTCCCCGCGCCTCGCCGTCGAGTGCAATGTGCAAAGTTTGACCCCCTCAGATCGACCCTGCCAACGCCGGGAGAACGTCCGCCTTCCAAGCAAAGTCTGGCGCCCGTCGAGGCAGGCTGCTAACGTTAGACAAAACATTATGAAACTATACATTATCGCTATTGTCACGGTCTTGATCTTGCCATTTGCGTGCCACGCCAAAACGGAGTCCCAAGATGAGCCTGTGAAGCTGGCGCCTTACAAAGTCGAGGTGACGCCATTTGGTTTTCTAGGAATCAAGCATGCGACGATTTCGCTAAATCCATGGAAGCTCGTGGTAGGTATGAAGTCGGTGCGTTTCTTGCAAATCGACGAGCTCGATCCGAATTCTCCCGGAGTCGCAGCTGGCGTGCTCCCTGGCGATCATGTCGTGAGTATCGGCGGGGTTGCAGTCACGAGCATAGGCTTGCGGAAACTTAGACACATGGGAGATGAAGTCGAAGTCGGACAGAAGATTACGGTCGAAGTTTTGAGGCCAAGCGATGGAAGCAAGCGAATCTTGGAGGTCATTGTCCCGAAGAAACCCAAGCAGCCGAACCCAGAAGGTCGTGTGCCGCGATAGCTCGACTCCGCTGCGGTCTCGACGAGGTTCGCCGGCACACAACCCTTGTTGAACCGGCCTTCGCCATATCCTTTGCCAAGACTACGGAGGGCGGGAAGGCTACGGCGCGGCACGGCCGGCCTTCGCCAGCTCCTTCGCCAAGACCACGGAGGTCGGGAAGGCTACAGCCCGGCACCGCGAGCCCTGGCGCGGACTAGTGCGTCTTATGCGCTTTGTTTTTTTGCGAGGGCTTCGCGGAAGACATAAATGGGGGCCTGATTTCAGGTCGACTTGGGGTTCCGGAGTTCCATTGACCGGTGCTCTCACGGCCGGATCCGCCGTTCATGGCGGTCTTTTTCCCGATCGGGCGCATCCCCGTCGGGATTGGCATCACCTACTACGTTGTCGCCGCGCTTGTGAACAACACGGACATCGTAATTCCCAGCTCGGGCGTGCGCGTGGAAACTGGTCCGGCACCCTTGATCGGGAATTAAGGGTTCTCAACCCAGCAAAGCCGGAACCAAAATAGCGAGAATCGAGTAGCGCGGACAACACCTCGGCAAACATCGTCGCAGACGTTTTCGTTGTTTGCGAGTGAGGAACTAAGAGAGTCCGTGAGTCGGCCTCGTTCTGACAGGCCATTCTCAGCGCGTCCTGCGGGCGCGCACCAAGCAGAGCAGGGCCAGCGCTGCCAGAAACCACGCATCGACGGCCCCGCCGCCGCCACCGCTGGCGGCGGACGAAGATTGGGAACTGGACGCGGCATTTACTGTGAGCGTTGCGACATTGCTGGTCACACTGCCGGAAGAATTGGTTGCGGTGACCGTGTAATTCCCGGCGTTGGATGCCTGCACACTCGTCAGGTTCAGGCTGGCGCCGGTTGCGCCGGTGATCGTCTGGCCGTTGAAATACCACTGGAAAGCCGGAGCCGGCTGGCCCGATGCCGTGACGGAAAAAAGGACGCTTCCGCCCTGGGTGACCGTCTGGCTTTGGGGCTGCGCAGTGATGAGCGGCGCGGCCGGAAACACACCCAGCCGTATGGCGTCGTTATTGGTGTCGGCTATGTAGACGTTGCCCGTGCCGTCCACCGCGATTCCCGTCGGGTGGCTGAAGCGGGCGTCGTGACCCGCGCCATCCGACGTTCCCGCGGATACGTCCGCTCCCGCCATTGTGGCCACGACGCCGGCCGGTGTGATTTCGCGCAAGGTATTGTTGTCGGTGTCGGTCAAGAACAGATTCCCTGCCGCGTCAACCGCAACGGCCGAGGGATAATAGAACCGGGCCTGACTCGTCGGACCGTCGGCGCTCCCGGCGCTGCCCGCCTGGCCCGCCAGCGTGGTCACGGCCCCGGTTGAAATGACGACCTTGCGCAGCGTGTTGTTGTTGGTGTCGGCGACATAGATTGTCCCGGCCGAGTCAAGGGCAAGGCCCTGGGGCCCGAAGAAGCGGGCGGAAGTTCCGGCGCCGTCGGCGGCGCCGCTGGCCCCGGCAACTCCGGCGATGGTGCTGACCACGCCGGAGGAGTCGATCTTCCGAAGGGTGTGGTTGAGGCTGTCGGCGATGTAGAGCGCCCCCGAGGAATCCACAACAATGCCCGAGGGGCCGCTAAAGCGCGCGGCCGCCGCCGCACCGTCTGCACTTCCGGCCAACCCGGCGCGCCCGGCAACCGTGGTGACGACTCCCCCCGACGAAATCTTCCGTATGGTGTCGTTGTCGGTGTCCGCCACATAGACGTTGCCCGCGGCGTCGACGGTCAGGCCGGAGGGATGGTCGAACCGCGCTTCCGCGCCAGTGCCGTCGGCGCTGCCGCCGGTCCCGGGCTGGCCTGCCATGGTGACGACAACCCCCGCAGGTGTGATCTTCCGTATCGTCTGGTTAAAGGTGTCGGCGACATATACGTTTCCAGCACCATCGACCGCCAGGTCGCCGGGCCGGTTGAAGCGGGCGGCCGTTCCCGAGCCGTCGGTGCTGCCGCTCGTGCCGGCCTGTCCTGCGAAGGTGTTGACGGTCAGGAGGGCATAAACCCGGACGTAATCGACGTAGAGCGTCTGCGGGAACACAGTGGTCGTATCGGGATACCCGCCCCAGCTGCCTCCGACGGCGACATTCAGCAACAGGAAGAACGGAGCATTGTTGAAGACCCACTGGCCGCTGGCGGGGATGGTTTGCGGGGTGCAGGTAAAGTAGACGTGGCCGTCGACGGACCACTCGATCAGGTTCGGCGACCAGTCAACGGCGATGAGATGATAGGCGTCGCTGAACAGCTGGCCATCGGGCAGCGTGTACTTTCCTTGTGGTCCCATGCCCGTGCTGTGCAGGGTGCCGTAAAGGAGCGTCATGTCCTGACCGAGGTTTTCCATGATGTCGATTTCACCGCACGCCGGCCAGCCCGCTGTGTTGATGTTGTTGCCGAGCATCCAGAACGCGGGCCAGAGTCCCTGCCCACGCGGCATCTTCAGACGCGCCTCGATCCGGCCGTAGGTCGTGGCGAACAATCCCTGGGTCTTCAGGCGCGCCGAGGTATAGCCGCCGGCGGTCGTTTGCAGGGCCGAGATCGCCAGCGCCTTCCCGTCCGTCGCGTCCGGGTCCGCCACGATCTGCGCATTTGCCGGATCGTTGGTGTAGTTCTCCAATTCCTGGTTTCCCCATCCGCTGCTGCCCAGATCATACGCCCACTTCGACGCGTCCGGCGCGGAGCCGACGGCCTGGTTGAACTCGTCGCTCCAGACGAGCTGGGCGGTCGCGAATGCCGGATTCGCAACGGGAATAAAACTAAGGAGTGCCAGCCACTGGGAAAACGGTCGCATTGCTGAGATTTGCGTTATGTGGTTACGGCCAGAAGCGAAGCCGGTCACGCGGAGGCCTTGAGCGCGGGTGCGGCGACGCGTCTTTTGAATGCAGAAGTCCCGGCGCCAAGGCAATCGCAGACGATTTCCTTCGCGCGACGGGGCAGACAGTGCACAACCATCGTCAGCAGACGCTTTTTTTCGATCTGCCAGTCGGACCTCGTCCTCCAACCGGCTGTGGGCGATTCGCGTTCGACACACGCTGAAGTGTAGAACGGTACTTGCTGATCGGAACCGGCGCGGATTCAAATCGCCTGGCTGTCATGCCGGCGCGTATGCTTCGTCCGTAGCGTTGGCAAAAGCGAAGTTGACCGCACTGTGCCACCGCGTACCCTCACCTGTATGACACTCGCAAGTTTCCCCCGGCTGCGCAGGCTGCCGAAGCGCCAACGCCTGAAGTTGGCGGAGGAACTGTGGCTATCGAGTATCGATGACTCCGCACCCGTTTCTCCGGAGCACAAGATGATCCTGGACGAGCGTTGGTCGGCCTACCGATCGGGGAAAGTTAAACCGATCTCCCTGGCAGAGCTCGAACGGCGTTTGGCGAGAAAGTGAAGGATCAGCCTGTCCAGCTGCTCCCGTCGGTCGAAGGCGATCTGCGGTACGCTCGTGCCTATTATGACTCGTGGTTGACGGATGGTGGGCCACAGTTCCACGAGAGGTTTCGCGAGACGATGGCATGGATCGAGTGGAACCCGGAGATGTTTCCGCGAAAGCATCGAGGCTTCCGGCGAGCGGTGATTCGTCGGACCTACTTCGGGATATGCTTCGCAATCGAGCCCGATATTACGACAGTCGTCGCCGTTGTTGATCTCCGGCAGAGCCCAAAGACAATAAAGCAGCTTTTGGTCGACAGGATTTGATGAGGCCTATCTCCGAGAGTTGTGTGACGCGCAGCTGGCACACGACCCTGGTTGAACCGGCCTTCGCACGAGCCTGTAGGACTTCCTCATCCTCGCCTGAGGCGCAGCGGCCTTACTGCCGCGGCGCGGATGCCAGGTAGCGATCGATCGCCCCGGCGGCCCGTTTTCCGTCGCCCATCGCAAGGATCACGGTGGCCGCTCCGCGCACGATATCGCCGCCCGCGAACACGCCCGGGAGGCTCGTCATGCCGGTGGCATCCACAACGATATTGCCCCGGCGGTCCAGTTTCAGATCGGGGCAGGTGGCTGTGAGGAGGGGATTGGCGCGCGTGCCGACCGCCACAACAACGACATCGCATTCCATGGTGAACGCGGAATCCGGTATGGGCGTCGGGCTGCGCCGACCCGACGCGTCGGGTGCGCCCAGCTGCATGCGGACGCATTTCAGACCGGTGACCCAGCGCTGCGGGTTGCCCAGCACCTCGACCGGCGCGGCGAGCATCTCGAAGCGGATGCCCTCCTGCCCGGCATGGCGCACCTCCTCGGCGCGCGCGGGCATTTCCTGGCGCGTGCGCCTGTAGACGATCGTCGACGTGTCCGCGCCGAGCCGTCTGGCCGTGCGTGCGGAGTCCATGGCGACATTGCCGCCGCCGATCACCGCAACCCGCTTTCCGAGCAGCACAGGGGTGTCGGATTGCGGGAATTCATAGGCCGCCATGAGATTCACGCGGGTCAGGTATTCGTTCGCCGAGTAGACGCCCTTCAGGTTCTCGCCGGGAACGCCCATGAACACGGGGAGGCCGGCGCCGTTTGCGATGAACACGGCGTCGAAGCGCGCGCGCAATTCCGGGATCGTGTAGGTGCGCCCGATGACGACGTTGCACTCGATCTTCACGCCCGCCTGCTGGAGGCGGCCGACCTCCTGGTCCACGATTTTCTTGGGCAGGCGGAATTCGGGGATCCCGTACACGAGCACGCCGCCGGGCTGGTGCAGCGCCTCGAAGATGGTGACGTCATGGCCGGATTTCACGAGCTCACCGGCGGCGGTCAGGCCGGCGGGGCCTCCGCCGACGATGGCGATCCTGCGGCCGGTGGAGGGCGGCGATCCCGGCACCGTCGACGATTCATGCTGCCGCGCCCAGTCGGCGACAAAACGTTCGAGGTAGCCGATCGCGACGGGCGTCCCCTTCAGGCCGCGGACGCATTCGATCTCGCACTGCGTTTCCTGCNNCAGACGCGGCCGGTGACGGCGGGCAGCGCATTGTCGCCGAGGAGGCTTTGTGCCGCCGCGGGGAGATTTCCCTCCGCGACAAAACGGATAAAACGCGGGATGCTGACCATCACCGGGCAGCCCGTCATGCACCTGGGCTCCTTGCACTGGATGCACCGCTGGGCCTCCAGCATGGCGATCTGTTCGGTGAACCCAAAGTTCACCTCCTGGAAGTTGCGGCTGCGATCGTTCGCATCCTGTTCAGGCATCGACTGGCGCGGAATGGCCAGACGCTCTTTCATGGAGGGCTTCAGTGGCATTGAAAACTCGGGGGGCGGTGGGCGGATGCCGGTTCAGCTTTTCAGCCCGATCCGACAGGCCTCGTCGTGGCGGGAAAGCGCCAGTTGTTCGTGGGAGCGGTAGGTCCCGAGACGGTCCGACAACAGGTCGAAGTCGACGAGAAGACCGTCGAATTCCGGCCCGTCGACGCAGGCGAACCTCGTTTCGCCGCCGACGTTGACGCGGCATCCGCCGCACATGCCCGTGCCGTCCACCATCACGGGATTGAGCGACACGACGGTGCGGACGTTGAGCGGGCGCGTCAGGTTGACGACGGCGCGCATCATCGGCACCGGCCCGACCGCATAAACGACATCGATCCCGCCTTCAGCCAGCACATCGCGCGCGACGTCGGTGACAAACCCCTTGCGTCCGTAGCTGCCATCGTCGGTGCAGACCCGGACTTCGCCCAGCCGGCGCAATTCCTCCTCGAAGATGACCCACTCCCTCGAACGGCCGCCAATGACGCTGACAACGCCCACGCCGTTGCCGTGAAGCCCTTGGGCGATGGGATGGACGACAGCGGTTCCCACACCGCCGCCGATGCACAACGCCCGGCCGGCCGAGATGAGTTCCGTGGGCCTGCCCAGCGGGCCGGAGATGTCCTGGATCGATGCTCCGGGCTGCAGCGCCACCAGTTCACGCGTGCTCTTCCCAACGGCCTGGATCACCAGGGCGATGGTCCCTTTCGCGCGGTCGGCATCCGCGATGGTCAATGGGATGCGCTCGGCGCCTGCGGCACGGCGGACGATGACGAACTGCCCGGATTGCCGGATTTCGGCGATGCGGGGAGCGACGACATCCAGGCGGGTGACGTTTGGGCTCAGCTGTGTTCGGGCGGTGATCAGATGCATTTCCTGAGGCGGGCGGGATTTTTCGCGGGGACATGTAGGGTAAATGCCGGCATAATCCAAGTACGATATGCGGCAGGGCGCGACTGATCCGTGAAGGCCGATGAAGCCGGGTGTTGAGTGGGCGCAGCCGGAGCCCGAAACGCGGCGGTCCCTGGCAGTCTGTCGGAGTTCGGGTCCTTCAGACGATTTCCCTTGGCGGAGCCTGGAGTGCATCGCACCTTACGCGCGGATGACCATTTATCCAGCCATCGACATCAAGGGCGGACGTTGCGTCCGGCTGACCCAGGGGCGTGCGGACCAGGAGACGGTGTATGCCGAGGCCCCGGCTGCGGTTGCCGCGCAATTCAAGGCGGCCGGCAGCGAATGGGTGCATGTGATCGACCTCGACGGGGCGTTTGCCGGCGAGCCGAGGAACCTCGCCGCGGTTCAGGCAATCGTCGGCATCGGGCTAAAGGTCCAGCTTGGCGGCGGGCTGCGCACGCGGGAATCGGTGGAACGGGCGCTCGGGATGGGGGTCTGCCGCGTCGTCATCGGCACCCGCGCCGCGGAGAGCGAGGAGTTCGTCGCCGGACTCGTCCGGGAATTCGGGGAGCGGATTGCGGTGGGCATCGATGCGAAGGCCGGCCGCGTGGCGGTAAAAGGGTGGGTGGACACGACGGGCGCCAGCGCCGTCGCGCTTGCGCAGCGCATGGATGCGCTCGGGGTGCGCACGCTCATCCACACCGACATCAGCACGGACGGCATGTTGACCGGTCCGAACTTTGGCGCACAGGAAGCCATGCTGGCGGCGGTGAGCTGCCGCGTGATCGCCTCGGGCGGTGTCGGCCGGCGCGAGGATGTGGCGGGACTTTTGGAGACAAAAAAACGCCGTCCGAACCTGGACGGCGTCATCATCGGGAAGGCGATTTATGAAGGGAGGGTGGAGCTGGCGGATCTGATCAGGCTGGCTGTGTAAGCCGGATTTTCTCTGCGATCTCCTCCAGCGGATAGGTGATAATCTCCGCAAGCGTCGGATGGTACCACGGCGCGCGCAGAAGGTCGAAGACGGTTGCGCGCATTGCGAGCGGGCCGCTGAAACAGTGGATGAGCTCCCCTGCGTCCGGCCCCACGATTTCCGCCCCGAGGATGCGTCCGCGCCGCGGTTCGGCGAAAATCTTCACGTAGCCGCAGCCGGCCTCCATGAGGATCGATTTCCCGTGGTCATTGAACGGATACGAAGCCTGCAGGTAGCGCACGCCCCGGCTCCGCAGCTCGTTTTCGCTCCGGCCGATTGCAGCCAGCTGGGGTTCGGTGAAGACCACGTCAAGCAGGAGCGAGTGGTCGACGGGACGGATCTTCCGGACGCCGCAGGCGTGGCGCGCGGCCAGTTCCCCCTGGGCGATGGCGAGATGCACGATGTCGTGCGGCCCGCAGACGTCGCCGGCGGCATAGATGTGGGGCCGGCTTGATTGCTGCCACCGGTTGACAACCACGCGGCCCGAAGAACCGAGTTTCACGCCGGCGGCGTCGAGACCAAGGCCGGCGGTGTTGGGTTCGCGGCCCATGGCGTTCAAAAGATGCCGCGCCTGGCGGATAACCACATGCCCGCCCTGTTCGAAAGCCACCCGGAAGCCGCGCCGGCCGAAGGACACCCGCCGGATCCCCGTGTCGGTGAACACCTCGATCCCTTCGTCATGGAAGGCCTTTTGCACGACCTCAGCCGCCTCCGGCGAATGTTCGCGAAGAAGGTGTGGACTCCGCTGGATCATGACCACACGCGCGCCGATGCGCCGGAGGAACTGTGCAAGTTCGCAGGCCACGATGCCGCCGCCGAGCACGATCACGGATTCGGGCACGCGGTCGAGTTCGAGCACGTCGTCGCTGGTCCAGAAAGGGACGGAGGCGAGCCCCGGCACCGGCGGAACGCTGACCTTCGATCCGGTCGCGATCAGGAAGCGGTCCGCACGCAGGCGAGTGCCGTTCGACAGCGCCAGGGTGCAGGGGTCGACGAAGGCGGCCGTTTGGCGGTGGAGATCGAAATCGCCGGCGGCAAGCTGTCTCACCCGGTACCGGGCGAAGCCGTCGATGAGCCGCTTCTTGCGCGCATGGACGGCCTTCATGTCTGCAGAGGCGTGCGGAATCTTCAGGCCGAAGATGCGGCCGAGGCGGGCGCGGTGCAGGACCTCCGCGCTGTAGAGCAATGTCTTCGACGGCATGCAGCCCCGCAGAATGCAAAGCCCGCCGAGCTTTTTCGCACCGTCGACGACGGCCACTTTCTTCCCCAGTTCGGCAGCGACGCGTGCTGCGTTGAAACCCGCGCTGCCGCCTCCGATGGCGATAAAGTCGTAATGAAGCATTTACACCCAGGTTATGCAGATCGACCGCTTTTTGCGAATGGCACCGGCCCAGATGTCTCACACCGCGGCATTAAGGCCACAACCCAAAGGTGGAGGGCGAAGCCCGACAGGTTCCTAGCGCCCCTTGCCGCCGAGCATGATATGGATCGTCTTCAGGACAATCGAGGCGTCGAGAGTGAACGAGAAATGGCGGATGTAGTACAGGTCGTATTCGAGCTTCCTAAGGGTGTCGTCGATGTTTGCGCCGTATGGATAATTCACCTGCGCCCAGCCGGTGATCCCCGGCTTCATGAGGTGGCGAAAATGGTAACAGGGGATGTCGCGTTCGTAACCCGCGACGAGCCTGTCCCATTCGGCGCGCGGCCCGATCAGGCTCATATCTCCCCGGAGCACGTTCCAGAGTTGGGGAAACTCATCCAGCCGGGTGGCGCGCAGGAAGCGGCCGACAAACGTGATCCGGGGGTCGTTCTTCTGGGTGTAGACATCGCCCGCTGCGACGCTGGTCCGCATTGTGCGGAACTTCAGGATCTGGAAGGGCACGCCGTTCTTTCCGATCCGCGTCTGGGCGAAAAATACCGGTCCGCGGTCGCAGATCCACACGGCGAGCGCGGACAACAGGAGCAGCGGCGAGAAAAGGACCATGCCCAGGGCGGCCAGAAGGATGTCCATGATCCGTTTCAGCCGCGCGAAAACCGGATCCCGGGCGATCTGGAAACCTTCCTGAAACAACCACGTCTGATTCAGACCGGTGAGCGGAATCTTCCGCCAATAGACCTCGTGAAACAGCTCCAGGGTGTAGGTCGACACGCCTGCGAAATGCAGCTCCATCAGTTTTTGGGAGACGGCGAAGGGCAGGTCGCGGCTGGATTCATGGAGAACGATCGCCTCCACCTTCCCGCCGAGCCGGTCCACGAGGGTGAACAGTTGAGGGACGGCATGCAATTCGAGGCCCCCAAACGGAGAGGCGCTTTCGCGGGGATCCACGTCGGTCGCCACGTAGAGGACCTCCTGTTGAAGGTGATTCGTCTCGCACGTGTCCCTGAAGCCCAGGCAGCTGGCTTCACTGCCCACGAACACGATTGACCGGCGGTTGTGCGCTCCCGCTCTGTGAAGTGTGAGCCAGCGGCGGTAGCCCAGGGTCAATGGAATCAGGGTTATGAAGGCAACGACGATCACCGCCCGGGAAGACTGGAGGGAATACTCGTCCTTGATGAAAACGAAGGTGATCAGGAGCATGACCAGCATTGCGGCGATCAGGGCGATCGCATGCTGGCTGGTGTAGGCGAGGCTCAGCATGTCCGTCCTGGATGAGTAGCCGTCGATCAGATGGATGACGAAGACGAGCACCGCGAACGGACCGAGCAGGGAAGGATCATGCCAGCCGCCCGGCGACGGCGTTCCACGGGCCCAACCGATGATGTTGAAGACCGCGACCACGCACGCAAGGTCGAGGACGAACAACAACAAGGGTGTTAAACGACGGCGGATCATGAACGATACGGCTTTGTTTTTAGCAGTCTGGAGGACCCGAAGTCCGGCAGGCTGCGAGGAGGTCATGGCGGACCAACGGCAAGCAAGCCCTCCCATTGGGTCAAGGCGGCCGCCAGCCCGCCGGTCGCCTGCGCCCATTCCGCGGCGGATTTTCCCATGGCCGCGCGGTGCGCCGGATCGGCCTGCAATGCGCGGATCGCGCCGGCCAACGCCCCGGCGTCGTGCACGGGCACCGCAACGCCGAATCCACCCTGCTGGACCGTGCGGGCCAGTTCGCATTCGAGCGGACCGATGAACACAACCGGACGGGCGACGGCGGCGATTCCGTACAGTTTGCTCGGATAGACGAGCCGTTCACATCCGGGGCGCAACGTCACCAAATGAACGTCGGCCACGGACAGGCTCTCTGCGAGACGGGCCTGCGGCTGCGCGGGATGGAACTGCACGTTGGTGAGCCCCTTCAGCTGCGCCTGTTTCTCGAGGGTTGCCCGCTGGGGGCCCGCGCCAATGAAGAGGAAGACGATGCCGGGGTCATTGCGGAGAAGGGCGGCCGCCGCCAGCAACGGGCCGAAGACATGGACGCGCCCGAGGTTGCCGGAGTAGGCGACCACGAATTTCCCTTCCAATCCCCAATGTTGCCGCAGGAGGTTCTTTTCGAGCGCCACCGGAGCCAGTGAGCTGCCGCCGGGAGCCCAGTTCGGAATCACGCGCACCCGCGCTTCCGGTACACCGTTTTCGGCAACCAGCGCGGCCATGTCGCGGCTGATCGCCACGCATGTCCGGGCATGCTTCCATGCGGTATTTCGCCAGCGGATCCAGGGCCGGCAGAGCCGGGCCAGGAGCCGGTTTGGCGACAGCGCGAGCGTGATCTCAGGGTGAATATCCTGCAGCCAGTGAACGGCGCCGACGCCCGTTCGGCGGGCCGCGGCCGCGGCGATGAAGACAAGCGCCGGCGGATCCGTCATGGCGACAATCCGGTCGCCCGGCTGTGCTTCGGCACTCAACGCGCTCCGGATCGCCACGGTGAACGTTGCATAGTCGACCGCCTTGGCCGCCAGGCTTCGCCGGCCCCAACGGGTGGAGCGCACGCGGATGATATCCACACCGCGATGGGTCTCCCTCTGGGGCGTTGTCGGATTGTGGTCATGACTGGCAAACACCACGATCCGGTGGCCACGGGCTGCCAGCCCTTCCGCCAGGTCGGTAAGCAGCTGTCCAGTCGCTGCTTCATCAGGCCAGTAGAAGCGGTTTACAAGCAGCACCCGGGGTTGATGTTCCGGATCCGTCATGATGTTCGAAGCGTCGTCCGTCCAGCCCGCAAAAGCCGGATCTCCTGATCGGCAAAACCCTCGTACCGGGCCAGCAGGCGGCAGTAGCGGTAGCCCGGACCGCCGTCGAGGAATCCTCCGCGAAGAAGATACTGATAGATGAAGCGCAGGACGGGGCGGCCCGGCAAATGGTAGCTGAGATATTTGAGCGCACGGCGCCGCGCGAGCACGGTTCCGGTCAGAAGCGCGCCCAGGCGAAGGCCGGTTCCTCCGTCGGTGGCGAAGAACGCCTCGGCCTCCTGCCGGGCATACCGTCGGTGCTTGGCCAGCCATCCGGCGGCACCTTCGGCGGACAGGTCGTGAAGATAATTCGCCCTCAAACGGCCCATCCTCATCTGCGGAGCCTCGCGCTGGCCATGACCTGCCTGAACAAACTCAAATCCACGGGCTTTGACGAAACGCGCCTGCCATGCCGGATAGTCCGTGCAACGGGGTATCCAGCGCCCTTCCCAGATCATGCGCGGAGCCGCAAAGCACCCGTCCAGCGGCTCGGCGCCGGTGAACGTCGCGCACTCGGCTTTTAACTCCCCGGTCAGCTGTTCATCGGCGTCGAGATGGAAGACCCAGGGATGACGAAACTCGATCTCACGGTGTGCGAAATTGCGTTGCCGGGCGAAATCCTCGAACGGATGGACCACCACGCGTGCACCGGCGGCTGCGGCAAGCGCCGCGGTGGCATCCCTCGAGCCCGAATCGAGGACGACAACATCGTCGCAGCCTCTCGTCGACGCGAGACAGACGGGCAGCATTTTTTCCTCGTTGAGCGTCAGGATGAGGACGGAGAACATGTTTGGGTTGTCCTGTCTTGAGCAGCGAGCTTGTGATAGCGAACGGCGGCGAAGAAGCACAGCCAGAAAGCGAGGAGGACCGCGGGGTTTGCGAAGGGGAACTCGACCCACGCATAGAGTCCGATGAGGCCGCACCCGGCAAGCAGCGCGCGCGGCACCTCCTCAATGTGGCGGTGCTCGCGCAGCACGGCGGCAAGCGGAATGAGTCCCGTCAGCAAAAGAAGCAGCGTTCCCGTCAGGCCGACCTCGGCGACGGCCTGAAGCCAGTCCGAATGCGCCCGAGTGTAGACAGTCTGGCCCAACAACGGTTCGACGGCGTATTGCGAGTTGTAGATGGGAAAAACCGTGGCATAGGCGCCGAGGCCCCAACCGAAGCAAAACTTGTCGCCGGCCATGTGCCAGGTGTCTGCGTAGAGCAACTGACGCGACCCGAAATCGCCGCGGCTGCGCAACTCTCCGATCTGCTGCCGCGTGGTGTCCAGCCGCGCTTCGATCGTGGGTTTGCCGAGGATGTAGATGGCGCCGAGCGTCCCGGCAAATACCGCCACCGAAAGGACCGCAGGCAGGAAGAGCGACCCTCCGCGCGTCTTGAGCTGGCGGCGGCGCAAACGCAGCCAGTGGAGGAGGGCGCCTGTCAGCAGGACGAGCAACAACACCGTGCACGACCGGGATGCGCTCAACGGCACTGAAGCCGCGATAAACAAAATCGCGACGAATGCGAAGAACACGGGCGAATGTCTCCGGTCGTCCTGGTCGCCCTCGCGGACATGATGGAACAGCAGCCCGAGGGCCGCCGAGGTTGCGAGGACGGTGAACGCGCCCCAGTGATTGTGATAAATGAAGCTCGCGAAAAATGAAGAGTTGGGCGAGGGAACCGCGCCGAAATAGAGTCCGGTCGCCTGCGCCAGCTTTTGAAATGTGCCCATGACGGCGAGCGCGAGGGCATTGATGGTGAACACGAACAGCAGCCACCGCAAAACCCGCTGGCGGATCACTGCGACTGCCAGATTGAAGCAGGTGAGAAAGATCGCGTCGAACTGCCAGAGCGCACGCAAGGAAAGGAGGGGACGGGCGGAGCTCGGCCAACCCGGGCGGGCGCCGCTCTTCATGAACACCGGGGCCCCGTGAACAACGGCCTGCGTGAAACTCGGATTCAGGACGCTGACGAGGACCAGGAGATTGAACAAGAGCGGCGGCAGGAGCCAGGGCAGGGCGCCGGGCATGCCCTCGCCCGATTTCCACCGGCGCATGCAGGTGAGCACGAGGATCACCATGGCGAGGCTGCCCCACCAGCTGATCACGGAGCTGGCGAAATCGGTTTCCCCGCCGAAATCCCAGGTGGCGAAAACGACGAGGGTTGCGACGTGAAGCAGGGTTGCGATCTGCAGGCCGTCGTGGGCATGACGTCCCCGCTGGTCGTCCGGTGCCCTGGGCTTATCGCAACTGTTCATAAAATCCGATGAGTGCTTCCGCCGCCCGCTGCCACGAATACCGCGCGAGCACCCAGTCGCGCGCCCTGGAGCCGCGCAGTTCGAGCCGGTCGGCCGGCTCTCCAAGCGCTGCACGCAATGTCGCGGGATAAGCTGCCCAAGGCACACACCATCCCAGGTCGCGGGCGGCGACCTCCGCCCATGGCGTTGTGTCCGTGACCAGCACGGGGACGCCCCAGGCCATCGCCTCGGCGATCGCCATCCCGAAGTTCTCGGTGTGCGAGGGCAGCAGGAAAAGGGACGCCACGCCGTACGGCGGCGACCGGTTGCCGCCATCGGCGATCACGATGCGATCGGAGGCGGAGTGCCGGCGCACGCGGGCGGCAAGGTCTTCCGTCGTGTACTCTTCCGGTATGCCGGCCACGAGAAGCACCCATTCCCTGGGTGCGGTGGAGACCCAGAGATCAATAAGCTCGAGAAGGCGCTTCTTGCGGTGAAAACGGGAGTAAAACAGGGCCACCGGACGACCGGCCAACGCTGGATACAGCTGCGTCCACGTTGCGAGGGACACGGCCAGTTCCCCGTCTGTGGGCCGCTCGACGCCGTTTGGCGCGACGCAAACCGGCTGTCGGATGCCGCGCCGGCGGATGTCATCGGCCTCGTCATCGCTCGTCGCGTGCCAGCCATCCGCCCGGGCGATCGCGCCGGGATGGACCAGCTGTCCGGCGAGCATCTTCCTCCAGCGATGATGCTGCCAGGACCAGTCGGTCATCATGCCCCGCGGGGAAATGACCAGCGGCAGGCCGTTGCTTTCGGCGCACCGGCGGGAATAGTCGAGGGTCCGCAGCCAGAGCGCATGATGATGGATGCAGTCGTAGGAATGACTGCGCAGGTGTTCCCGCAAGCCCGACGATGGGCAAAGAAATTCCGGCCGGTCCCGCCGGAATTGCAGCACGTGCAGACGACCTTCCTGGACGGGGTCCGCACCTTGACCCGGGCGCGTGCTGAGGAGGTCGACGTCCTGACCGAGCGCGGCCAGCGCGGCGGCGAGCTTGCGCACGGAGCGCGAAGGCCCGCCGTATTTCTCCTCCAGGCTGGGGACGATCTGGGCGATTTTCAACGGAGAGGACTACGGGACTAAGGGACCACGGACTACGTGACTACGGGACCACGGACTACAGGACTACGGGACCACGGACTACAGGACTACGGGACCACGGACTACAGG